>CAIOXR010000038.1 GCA_903862375.1 uncultured bacterium | reverse complement strand
TATTAATAAAATTATTATAACATAAATAAATATATAAAAAAACTATTGATACTAAATGCTTACTTGGATCGTGAGTATGCTTTTTGATTATTATAGAACCTGTAAACCTTTCACGTTTTTTGAAACTTCATTTCAAAATCCAAGCTCAAGGTCTTCAAATCACCAGACGTAAACAAAGCAGTTTGCTTGTTTGTGTCCTATACTCGCAGAGCTTAGACTATTATATTTAAAAGAGATAAGTTACCTTACCCCTCTTGACACTATTGTTTAATTAAATTTATTAAATAAACATCTCTTAATTGTTTATAGCGCATCACACAAAGGACCACTGCATTTACTATTCCACATATTGTTATCAACAAGATCTTTGGAGTTATTAAATAAACAGGTCGCACTTTTATTATTCCATTCAGGCTTTTGACTTGTTATATACGTTAATTTTACTAAATAAAACTTGTCCTTATATCCTAAAATTTCATCATAGACTTTATAATAAGTTTTAGGTCCTTCTGTAAATGAATTTGTACTGGCAAATTCTGCTTCTGGGCTGTTTCTTTTGCAACTGGATTTTCTGCTCGTAACTGTGGTTGTGGTTGTTCTGGAATTGCTTGGTCTGTTTGGTTTTCTGATAGTTCCCCTACTGTACTAGTATCACTTTTAATCAAATCTTTAACTATAGGTAAATCATTTCTGAAATAAAAACCAGATGCTCCGAGAGCTAGGATAAATAATATTACTACAGCTATAAAAATGGGGTTTTTTGTTTAGATGATTTTCTTCTGTAATGCTAACAGTGGACTCACTAATATTTGTTTAGAATGGAGATACTACTGGTGATGAATTTATAATAGGTGGAGTAATTAAAGAATTAAATCCTTGTTCTATATCTATTAATGCCCAACCATTTGAAACTAAATCCACTGTTATCTTTTCCTTTGTTACACCTTGTTGTAAAGACTGTTTAATAAAATCTATTAGTTATGGAGTTATTATGGGTTTATTATATCAAATAATTATTAATATTAAAGATTAATTCCACCAACATTAACTGCTGTACTATTCATTGGTGAAATTTCTTGAAATGGAACACCTATAAATATAGCAACTTGGTTTGCAATAAAATTTTCTTTACTTGACCCTCCCATTAAAACTGAAGTTGTATTTAATAATCCAATATTACCAGAAGAATCTTTTTGACTATCAAGAGGTAGTTCTATACCATCTTTAAAAACAATAATTGATTGAGACACTAAAACTTGTCGTGAAGTTGAAATGCCGTTTCTTTCAGAAGAAGAATTTCTAGCCTCCCACTGTTTACGAGTTTCAATACGAGTAACATCTGAAAAATTATAAACATTAATCTCATTTTTTATTAAACTCTTTTTTTGATAACTAAATTTATTGTTTAGTTTACTAAAATCAACAGTAATTGTTGAATTTTTTAAAATTAAAAAAATACCTATAATAAAAAAGATTGCACCCATTCCTAGTGAAAGCATTTCATTTGTACCATAAGACTGATAGCCCAAAAATATGCCTATTAAACAAAATATAATTCCAATAAAAATATTAGAAAAACTTCCATCTTTTAATATCAATTCATTTTCTGTTTGATTTATAATTTTCATATTTATATTATACCAGTTTAAATATCATTAGGATATCAAAAAATAACCTTTGTAAAATAAGGCTCAAAAAGCTGGGTCATATACTCGCAGAGCTTAGACTATTATGCATTAATAAAATAGGTTCCCCTATCCCTTTTAGAACTATTGTTTATAAAAAATCACTCATTTAAATATTTCAAAAGACTATCACGAGACATTTCAGCTTGACCAACATTTTTAATTTCTCCTTTCCAATATTTTTCTTTATCTTTTTCATTCATGAGTTCTTTAATAGAAAAGCCAAAATTAGTTAAATACTCCATATTATTGGCAACAACAGGTGAAGTAGCTGTAACTTTTTTAAAATCTTTATTTTCTTTAAAAACTTCTGCTAGCTTCTTTAAACCATCCACAATAAGACTTAAAATTTTTTCCTTGCCAGATCTCCTTAGTAATTCTTTTAAAGGAGCTAGATGAATATGTACACTACTTCCACTAACACCATAAGATAAAATTTCATTTAATTTTATAAAGTTACCTTGCTCTAAAAAAGCATCTCTAAATATTTTTTCGAATAATTCAGGATTTGATATTTTCATTTTCAATAAGGGGTCAAAAAGAATTAATGCTTTATTAATAAAATTATCTTTATTTTTAATTTTTAAATACTCCGTTAATTCAGAAGTAGCTGTTTCTCTTAAAACACCATTTCTAATAAAGACATTAATATTTTTCATAAATCTCTCCTGTAACTCGGGGGTATCATTAAATAATTTCTCGAGTTTATTCTTTATTTTATTTTTTTCAGATTCTTCAATTTGAGTATTTTTAATATACTCAGAATTTATATTTAATTTAGTCTGTTCATTCATAGATTAATTATATCACTCAATTCTCTGAACGAAAACAACCATATAATATATAAATATTATATAACTATTATACGAGGGGTGCCTAGTGACTCTAGAACCAAGTCATGTGAGACACCGTAAGAGTATTCTAGAAATATAGATGATCCAGTAAATAGGCGTCTCGGTCTGTATCATAAATAATGGAAAGCGTTCATTAGTGTACTACCCTCTTTATGTTCCATTAACTCTAGTTAATATCAATTTATAACAACACCCACAAAGGTAATTCAATGATTTCAATAAAATAGTTCCAAAATAAGTTAGGTATACGTCTCGGTCTAGAAACAAAAATGAGACAAATGAGACACCTAGAGTCATTATCCTTTTTCTGGCTCACTTTTGACCTCTTCCTCTACAGGCTCGTCGATCTTTTCTTCAATACAATCAACTTTTAATATATCCTTTGATCCTTCATTCAATTGAAAACTTAAATCAGGATATGACTGCTTGATCTCATTTTCTTTCATCGTTGACATATACTCAAGTATTTTATATCCCCCTAAAACTTCTTTGGGATCTTTATGAGCAAACCAAGGCTCTGAATGGTACCAATCCTTACCATCTTTCTTGAATTTAACTAGTGGCCATTTTGTTACTTCTTTAGGAGGTAAAATATCTTTATGTTCTTCTATAAGGAATAGTTGATAGTGAGTACGGTCTGAAGAATTTTTAATGATTCGTGGTTTTAATAGACCTTCTTTTACAAATCTTCTAACTGCATTTGGTTTCATAAAAAAACTACTTTCAAAATCAGACACAGAATACCAACTTTCGTGATCACTTGCCACCGATGATGGAATTATATTTTTATCTAAGGCCTCCTGACAAATTAAACATTTAATACCATTTTCGTCATACCATGTTTGCTCATCGGAAACAGAGTTATGACAAATACAACAAGTGTATCCTTTGCCTTCAAGATGAAAACCTTTTGGATTTTCTTCCAATTTTTTCTTTCGCTGGAATTCTGTCTGAGCACAATCATACAC
>CAIOXR010000037.1 GCA_903862375.1 uncultured bacterium | reverse complement strand
TTAAAAAATCACCCGAAAGTGATTTTCCGGGTGATTAAAATACTAGTTTATTTAACCTCAATAATTCTTCATAATTCGTTAGTATTTTTATACTAATTAAATCACCAACTTTTGCACTGGATACGTTTATCTTTTTGACTTGTATGTTTTCAGCATAGTCAAAAAAATGATTTCCATTTTCGAATTGAATTTTTATGTGACGTCCTTTATTTAGAGAGCCACTTTCAACATAACAAACAAGTATTGTCCAAAAGTATGGATACCTATTTAATTTTACAATTTGTTGCACTTTTAATTTAAAATTACTTTTATTTTTAAAGTGACTGGTTACATGAAAATTGATATTCTTTGTAACATTTAATGGCAAATTCATTTTCTTATTCATACGAAAAATTTTAAAGATTAATACAAAAGAACAAATTATTTAAAAGAACAAAAAACCAGCCTTAGTTAAATGGCTGGTCTTTTTGTTCATATTTTATAAGATTTAGATTTTATATAAACACAAAAATGAGCCCTTTAACTTGAGGTTTTGATTTTGGCTCTTTTGTTGTATTAATATTAACATATTTTTACTATAGCAAAATTTAATAATAAATCAAGCTTTTCTACATTTGACTTTGTATCTTTTCTAATGCAGTGATAAATGCACCTCTACGCAAATCTGTATTGTTACTTTTTGCATTTTCATATACTTTTTGTGTAGATGTATTCATTATATGTAGTAATTTATCAAATACTTCTTTCTCTGACCAATACTCACCTTTAAGATTTTGATCCCATTCAAAGTATGATACTGTGACACCTCCAGAATTTGCTAGAACATCCGGTATAACTTCTACACCTTTACTGAAAAGTACTTCATCTGCATCTGGAGTTGTCGGACCATTCGCAAGTTCAAGGATGACTTTTGCTTTAATATTATTTACATTTTCTTTTGTAATTTGGTTTTCAAATGCAGCAGGTACAAGCACATCACAATCTATCTCAAGTAATTCTTCGTTTGAAATACTTTTACTATTTGGAAAATTTGAAAGATTTCCATTTACTTTTTTATAATTTACAAGTTCATCTATATCTAGACCATCTTGATTATATACTCCGCCCTTAGAATCAGAGATAGCTATGACTTTATGTCCGTGTTTGGTAAAAATTTGAGATGCATTTAGACCTACGTTTCCAAAGCCTTGAATCGCTACTGTACAGACCTCAGGCAACTTTAACTGCTCTCTAAGTGAATCAAAGACATAAAACCCACCTAATCCAGTAGCAGGACCTCTTCCTTCAGAGCCACCTTTATCAAGCGATTTACCGGTAAAAGTAGCTTTAGTTGTATCCCCCGTTAGTTTAGTGTATTCATCTGTCATCCAATCCATTATTTCAGGTGTAGTATTCACATCTGGAGCAGGTACATCTTTATATGGACCTAATACATAAGATAACTTTTTTACCCATCCGCGAGATAAGTTTTCGAGCTCACTTTTTGATAGTTCTTTTGGATTTACAGATATGCCTCCTTTTCCTCCTCCCATCGGTATCCCCACAACTGCACATTTGATTGACATCCAAAAAGCAAGTGCCTTTACTTCGTTTATTTCAGTATCATGATGATAACGTATACCTCCCTTATATGGGCCAAGAATATTATTATATTCAACTCTATATCCATCAAATATTTTAGTGGTCTGGTCATTCATTTTAACAGGAATAGAAATTCGTATATCACGATCAGGTTGCCTTAATCTTAAAATTAAATCTTCATTAAATTTCTTAACATTTAGAACCTTATCTAATTGCAACATTGCATTTTCAAATGGATTGTTCATAT
>CAIOXR010000036.1 GCA_903862375.1 uncultured bacterium | reverse complement strand
TATTTACTCTTTCTGCTATTGATTCAGTCTACGATAAACTTTTCAAACGATACCTTACTTAAATCTTTTTTTGTAGCTTTATAATCTTTTGCTCGTAGTTTTGAGTAGGCTTGGCGTTTCTCCGTTACTTCTTTTCTTGCCTTATACTGTCATTTCATCTGCAATTGTCTTCTAATTCTAGTGATGGTATTTATGAAAGCCACTATATCAGGTACAAAGTTACTATCTCACTCAAAGTAGTTCATAACGATACAATCGAATAACGCTTCGTCTGAGTCTTTTGCTAGCTCATATTTCTTGAGCATTGAGATCACCATAGCTTTTTTATCCATCATTACTTTTTAGAATTTAAAATATTTAGTTCGTTAATAAAATATTCTATAATTATTTTACATAAATCTTTTTTTCTTTTCTTGGATAATTTATCATATATAGGTTTATAAAATACAAGTATTTCTTTAGCTTTTGGTTTAATAATTTCTCGTGTTAATTTATCACATTTTACCATTTTCATATTATTTATTTTTAGGGGATAAAGGTTTCTTACATATATCCTGCAACGCTCACATCTGGTCGTCTTGGAACATACATAAACACGTTTGCATCTTAAACTCCCAACTCTTAGTCAGCTTACGACTACCCTTCAAAATCTGTGTTGTCCTTGAATAATCGCCTAGTTGTGGATAGTCTTTACACAGATGACGGATATTGATATATTTTAGGTACTCGTTATAGGTGTTTACTGAAGCCATAGGTTATCTTAATAAATAAATATTTCGTATCGCTGTATGTATTATAAAACTTACCACAAGATTTACAGCTGTTGTGCAAGCGATAGCGTATGTTCTGTAAGAACTTTGCACCAACAGCAACTTGTGGTGGAGTTCGGCTTTAATCTTGATTAGTAAGAGGTTATTATTACTATTCTGTGTTAGCAAACCTTTTATTTTCTATGTCTACCAAATGCATCATAATTTTTATCAGAGTTTGCAAGTTTGAATAAGTACACGAGTAGCAATAGTAATATGAATAGGATGACTAATCACGGCATTGCGAACTGCCATTCTTGCAAAGAATAACCAAAAAAGAAATGAACGCTTCTTGGCTTATCAATTCAAACTCGGTCAGCTAGACAAAAGAGGGGAGAAAATAGAAAAAGCATCAGAGAAATTGAAACAAAAATTGAGCGAACCATTAAATATGGATATGTCGTTTGGCACAGACTCTTTAAATATTTTAAGGTCAACCTTAAAGAATAAAGAGTCTTATTTGAAAGTTTACGAAAAGATGAAGAAAGAATTTTGATTAGACGATATTTAAAATTCTTAATTATCGGTCTGAACCCACGTAAGTAGTACCGAACCTTGCACAATAGATTTTTGCTAGTGTCTGTTTCAAGACCTTGCAAAATATATCTTGTGCTAGTGTTCGGCTTCAATATCTCTTTGTCCATGTTCGTGGTTAATGGTTAAAATGATTTATCGCTGAATTTTTCTATCGTGGTATTTCTATCTACAAATTTAAGTGAGTTGATTCGTTCATAGATACTCTTCAAATAAACATCTAAGAACGCTACTGTTACGCTTGGTTCTTCTATCGTGTTATGAATATAAAACTTACTACGAGGATGTTCTTTACCAAACTTTCACAATAGTCAGTGTGGTGAAATTATATTTCAATGGTCATATCAATACTTTATATTTTCTGAATAAGTAGCCCATTCTAAGTTTGATAAAATATTGTTTGTTCTATTATTGTCTTTATGATTTACAGTCTTTTTATTAAAATAATTAGGAAGAAATGTGATTGCTATTAACCTATGTACCGTTCTTAACTTTCAACAAATAGTAACTTGTGAATATCAGGTTATCTTATTTATATGTGGCTTTAGAACTTTACCTCTTTTTTCTCTATTATAGTTTAGACTCTTAATATCACCAAATATATTTGCTTGGTATCATTCATATCCTGGTATATCTTTTCGCTCATCTATTAGTTTTGCTGTCATTTTATTGTTTATTTATAGATATAAAATCATCCTCACCCATTTTCATAGGTTTATAATTATGTACACAAACACCGCTCTCACTTTTATCTCCTATATACTCACAAGCCCATACTTTCCATATATCTAGTAATATGTGTGCAGACTCAATTTTTATCTTATCATCAATCCAATCCTCAAGTACTAGAGCTTTGAAATCTGGTTGGTTAATTAGATGTCTACCTAGATACTCACAAGCATTAGCTATCTCACGGAACTGGTTCTCTGTTAGCGTTATGGTTATTATCTTATTAAGTTTTGCTGTCATTTGCGTGGGGTGGTTAGGAAGGTAAAGGATTTTTGTATTACATTATTTAGGTATTCTCTTTTTCTTGACTTATCATTACATCATATAGAACAATACAAACTTTTTTTCTTTGTTTTTGGTTGATATATTTTTCAACATATAATACACTGTTGTTTTTGTGGTGGATTTTTTTTCCTTCCACGCTTCTTGTAGTTTTTAGTTTGTAGTGTTTTTCGGATTATTTTCATTCTGTTCGTTCTCAAGAAGTTAAATCTCGCTGTTCCGACATTGCTTTTGCTATTCAAGGAAATGTTTTATTTCTACTCTTTTGTCTATCTCATTTTACCGATGTCTGATTATACCATACTGGTAATCTTTTCCCACTAGGTGCTGTATAAAACTCTCACTTCCCTACTATATCTGTTGGCTTTAATTGTGGTAGATTTTTTAATCGTAAGCAGGTTGTCTTTTGTGCTTCACTTCCAAACATTCGTGGTTGGATGATTTGGTCTGGCTTTCTATGTTTACTACTCATTATCCCTATTGGATTTTCTATTGCTATCTTCTCTATAGGAGCATTTACCATAGCCATAAAGAAATCTATTCATTCTTGTTGTCTGCCATCTGCTATCTTCTTAGCGAAGTGTCTTGCTCAACTAACAGCTAAATGTGTGCAAGGTGGGAAGGCTATCATCATATCCCATCATTTATCTAACTGTTCTAATACATCTCATTGGATATGTCGTTCGGGATGTCATCAAGAACAAGGGAGTATATCACAAGAATATGCTTCGTGTCATAATCTCCTAAGTTCTATACATACTGCTTGGCTTTCTTCACAAGCTACTAATATTTTCATCCTAATAGGTTTACAAAAATTAAAATATAGTATACAGAATAATAACCGCAATAAAATATACTATCAAGGGGGATATAATAATTCATTCTGGAGTGTTATTACATCGCCATTGTACTCTCCTCAGTCGGTGCTTTATTCTTTCCATCTCTATTTATTATCAAGTAAAATCTTTCACAAGGTATACCCAGCCTTTGCTCATAGCTTAGCTCCATTCGCTTCTGCTCGTTCTACTAGCTTCTCAAATAGTCAAATAGACGAATTATCGGATGTGGAGTTCTTGAGGACAGGACGAACGGCAAGAGCGCTGCTCCTACTATCTCGACTGAGTCCGCCTTTACCTTCACCGAAATTGAAGTACCGCGCAAAACCACTATTTCTCTCAGAAGACGACCGAACATAGCCATATTCGCCTTCATTGACAAGTGCACCGTCGCTATCACATCAACCATCTAAAGTAAATCATAATTTATCTGCTAGTTTTTTATTATCTTTACTTCGTTCTTCCGTAAATCAACTATCAAGAAAATCTTGTTTAGTTGGTAGTGTTAGTCATTGCTCTTTAGCTGTTTGTATCGCTTGGTAAAATGTATAATATCGTTTTCAGTTTTTCTCTATTCAACTTCATCACTTCATATCATTTTTAGCTCGAGTAATAGTTCATAATTTAATTCATTTAGTTGCTTCCATCTTATTGGGTTGGGGTTAGTGGTAAAACTATATAAGTATCTTTCAGTCTTTTATCATTCATTTATCTTCCAAGAGTTTTATTGCTTTCTGTACATAGTCCTCTACTTCTTCTTCTGCTGGTTTATAGTCTTTAATCAGTAATATTACTCATTCATTCTCTACTTCTGATATATTCCAGTCTTTCTCTTTTCTAGCGAAACATCGTCAGAATTCTAGTTTAATTTTTCAGTACACACAAGCATTTCAGGACACACAAGCATTTCAGGACACACAAGCATTTCAGTACACCCTAGCATCTCAGTACACCCTAGCATTTCAGTACACACAAGCATCTCAGTACACCCTAGCATCTCAGTACACCCTAGCATTTCAGTACACCCAAGCATCTCAGGACACCCAAGCATTTCAGTACACACAAACATCTCAGTACACACAAGCATTTCAGGACACCCAAGCATTTCAGTACACACAAGCATTTCAGTACACCCAAGCATTTCAGGACACCCAAGCATTGTCTTCCTGCGAGAGATTTTTTTCTTTCTCTACCCGCCCTCAAATATCTCATTTAGATACAGAGCCAAACGACATCTCTGCTTTAATTTGGAATAGTGTTGTACCAAACCAGTCTTTAGTATTTTTCGTTAGTGAGAATTTCATAATTATAAAGGTTAAAAATAAAGGGTTATGGTAGTAGGGAGTTAGTTATATTCGTGGTCATAAATTCATCTTTGTAATCATATATCTGTATCTACTTCTCAATATGGTAAATCGCTTACATCTATATCTTTTCTAATATGTAAGAACATAGTCTTAACTAATTTCCATCGCTCATAATCTGCCCAATTTTCTTTAATAACAAATGCTTTTGCTTCCTTATAACTATTAGCAACTATTCACATAATCCAATCTTCATCATATTCTGGACAATATATGTATAGTTTTTTCTTCTTTCATTCCTTGTCTGTTTGCATCATTTTTTTTGGGGGGGAAGGATTAAAATTTAATAGTATGCCTCACACATTTGTTTACAGCTTCCATTATTATTTATACTTCACTCTGGTCGTACATAATTACAATATCTACGACATCACATATTATTTCATTCTGTTTTATATCTCGCATAGAAATGTGCTAATCGTTCACTATCTGTCATATCATCATACTTTGGGTATCAAGCAGTTCTCCAATAAAATCTACATTGTTCATCTCATATATAATCACACATATATCACAAATTTTTTAGTATTTTATCATATTCCTTTTTAGGCTCTGCCTTTTGTCGTACTTGTTTTATCTTATTATCATCATAAATTAAACATTCTCACTCAAATACATCATCACATCATAAATCAAAATCTTTATTACTATTCTGTTGTTCTTGTATTCAAGTATTTATATCAAAAATTTCGATATCTCAAGTGGTATTGGGATAAATACATTGCACCTGTATCTTTGTAGAGCATCCAGCAAATAAAAGCACCAATGGTAGTAATAGAGCAAATCGTGGTTTCATAGGTAGGTTAAATTAATAAAGATTATCTTATTTTTGTATAAAATCAGTTGAACTTTCTTACTCAGTTTACTCGCATTCTTGGTAAAAACTCTTGTAATTGTTTTCGTGTTCTTACTCTACATTTATGTCTTTTATCCATATCAAACATAGTTTTTCTTTTCGGTATGTCTTTGTCGTATCGTCTCTTTCAACACCTATTACATCGTGATACAAGTTTCATAGGTAGGTTAATATAATAAAGCTAGTATCAAGTAGTACGCAATAACTATCAGGACTGCGATTAAAAAGCAACTACATCATCTTAGTTTTCTATTTTTTCTATTCTTACATTCATCAATCATTTTCTAGTATTTCCTATTAAGCTAAAAGCGTACGAACTTAAATCTATTATTCTATTGGTATATTCTTTAGGTCAGTAATCATTCTGGAAACATTCTATACATTTTCAATTATCTATATTACATACCTTCCATGTTGAATACTTTGGTAATATCCTCATCGCACAAGTTCTATGACTCATAGAATAATTAGGTAGTCAGGGAAGCAAGTAATCATATCGGCTCGCTGTCCCTGTTAATATGTAAGGTGTAGCAACTTCAGGTGGTGGTAATTGAGGTCGTAATGTAATAAATCCAGTAAATAGTAAGAATAACGAACTATACATT
>CAIOXR010000035.1 GCA_903862375.1 uncultured bacterium | reverse complement strand
TCACCTAAAGAATTAGATTATGTTGTTCAGAAATTAAATAATAGACCTAGGAAAAGATTGAAATTCAGAACTCCAAAAGATGTATTCTGGGGTTTGCAATTAGAATGACAATTCAGGATTCAGTTATTGATTTTTTGATGTACATAATATGTTTATATTTATTTTTTGGTTTAAAAAGAAAATGGTTAATTTTAATATTTAAAAAAAATATTATTCGAGTAATTCTTAATTTTTTCATTGCAATTTTTCTTTTTGTAATATCATTTTATTTAGCATTTTTTCTTGCTCTGCCTATAACATTAATATTTATGTTTTTATAGGTTGTAGTGGTCATTGTTTCTTTTGAGAATAAAAAAGTTCCAATATTGATTCAGGCCACCAGTAATTTAAAAAACCTTATAAAAAGTTTTAGTTAATCGTTAGGTCTTGCCTCACGATGTAAAGCGGATACTATCTTTTTGTATTAAAAATGCTAAAATCACAATATGATAAAAGTCTTAATTTTTGATGCAGATGGGGTACTTATAAATAGTGATATTTTTAGTAAAAGGTTTGCAAAAGAATACAATCTAGATATTGAAAAGATTAATCCATTTTTTAATGGAGTATTTAAGGATTGCCTTATAGGTAAGGCTGATTTGAAAGAAGTCATAGTTCCTTACTTGGAAGAATGGGATTGGAAAGATGGGGTTGATAGTTTTTTAGAATATTGGTTTTCTAAAGAATATTCTATAGATCAAGGAATTATAGATTATATAAAAGACTGTCGAAATAATGGTATTAAATGTGTAATGGCAACAAATCAGGAGAAGTACAGAGCTGAATATATGTTTAATAAAATCGGTTTTGCAAATAGTTTTGACAAGATGTATGTTTCAGCTCATTTAGGTCACAAGAAAACTAATGTAGAATTTTTTGAAAAACTAGTAAATGATTTAGAAAGTATAAAAAAAGATGAAATATTATTCTGGGACGATGATATTGAGAACATAGACACAGCAAAAGAATTTGGTATAAAGGCTGAATTGTATACAACTTTTGAAGATTTTAAACAAAAAATGAAGGATTATTATTTAAATTAAATATATGGGGAAAATAATATCGATTTTATGTATTTTTATAGGTGAGAGTTTGGCAATATATGCTGAAGTTATAGCTGCGAAGGGTATAAATACTTTCCTGTCTTCATTTTGGAAAATGACAGCCTTAATGTTTGTAGCTGGGGCTTTTCTAATCGCTGGCTATATGTTTGGTATGAAATATTTACAAAATATTTGGATCGTTGGAGCTATTTCTATAGCATCGATTGTCGTAGTAGAACCTCTAATAACATATTTAATCTTTGAAGAGCTTCCCGCTAGAGGTCCACTAATAGGTCTTATCCTTGGAGTTTTAGCAATAGCATCCGCATTGTTTATTAAATCGTAATATTATTTTAATTAAAATAATTTAGATATATTATGAAACTCTCTATTATTGATATTGGTACTCAGAGTGTAAAACATTATATTTTTGAACAAAATAATCTAGAGAGAAGATTGGTATATTATAAGCGTTATTCTGAAGCAAATTTGGGTGAACATCATGAAATTATCAGCAATGAAACTATTAATCGAAATGTTGAAATTATAAAAAATTGCCTTGAGTTTAATACTAAAGAGAGTGTTGAAAAGTTGCATTTGATCGGCACAGAGATACTTCGTAAAGCAAGTAATGCTAAAGATTTCATTGATGTAGTGTATAAGATTTCTGGTCTTGATATAGAAGTAATTTCTCATGATAAAGAAGCAATATACCTTTATGAAGGGTTACTAGAGGTTATTCCTTCTGATAAAAGATTCGGGGCTATAAATATTGGTGGAGGTAGCACGGAGCTTATAATAGGCACGAAAACTGAATTTTTAAATTCTATTAAATTCCCATTCGGAGTTAAGAATATTTTAAAAAGTTTTGGTGAACATGATAGTATTGATTGGGTTTTACTAGATGAATTCTTAGATAAAGAAATAAATATTTCAGAGAAAGTATCTGATCTATTTATCACAGGAGATTTAGATTATATTTTGGCAATGAGACCATATATACTACTTAACTCAAGCCCTAGTCAATTATTAGACCATCCAATATATTTGAATATGGATGATTGGAGAGATTGGATTTTAAAATTACGCAATACTCCTCTGAATATACTGAAAGAATACTATTCGAAAAATCCTAATTTTTGTGATGGTATTACAGTTGGTTTTAGTGTGTATTATGCAATTGCTAAAAAATTAGGAGTAGAAAAGATATTTCCAAGTAATCGTGATCTAACAGACGGGGTTATATATGAGATGAATAAATAACCTTTATTTATAGTAATATAAATTTTATTTTGTTATAATTATA
>CAIOXR010000034.1 GCA_903862375.1 uncultured bacterium | reverse complement strand
ATTATCATATAAAGAAAATGATAACACTTCATAACTCTGACCAATATCAAAATTACTACGAATATCACTCATTCCGTTCTTATTACTGTAACAATATAAATTATCTCCTACCTTCATATACTTATAATCTCTTATTAAAATAAAGTTCAATTCAAAGCCATAAATTTAACGAAAAAACGTGAATAAAAAAAGCCAAAAACAACACATTTTTTACTAAAACATACACCTAATTCATGTCATTCGGTGTCATAAAATGTCACAAATTATCACAAAATATCATTAAAAAATTATTAACTATTTATTAAACTAAAAAACAAGACACGGATGGCTGGCAATGGTAAAGGTTTTTAAAAGTTATCCTAAAATACCACTCTAAAATTCACATTATTAACACTTTATGAAGTTCTCATATTCAGATACTTACAAAGATTTGTATTATACTGATATTGAGTAGTTTTGAAGGTGTCAGGTTGTGTCAAAAAGTCTTATGCCAAAGTTTGTATTTGGAGTAATTTAGGATGAATATAAATAGTATATATGTTATTTATATTCATCCTAAATTATTTTTAACATAATACCTATTCTGACTTATAAATTTTTATATATACAATTATGAATTATCAAAAAATATATAACTCTTTATCAAATAGAGCAAAAGATAGGTTATTTAAAGAAAATGATTATTATGAAATACATCATATAATACCAACTTGTATTGGTGGTTCTGATACAGAAGAAAATAAAATTAAATTAACATACAGGGAACATTTTTTAATGCATTGGATGCTTCACATAATACATCCTACAAATAAAGGATTAGCATCTGCCTTTCATGTATTAGCGTTTGGAACAAATTGTCGTAATACAAGAAAGAATATAGAATTTTATATGCCAAGTTCAAGAGCATTAGAAGCTGCTAAAATAGCAAGAATAATAGCAAGGACAGGCACTAAACATAGTGAAGAAACAAAAAATAAAATGAAAGAGTCTCATAGGATTAGAAGAGAATTAGGTATAAAAAACAAACCTTCACCACCACTTACAGAAGAAACAAAAAAGAATATGAGTTTAGCTAAATTAGGAAAGAAAAGAAAACCTTTTACTGAAGAACATAAAGCTAAATTAAGAGATAGTAAATTATTATATCACCCATTAAAAGGTAAACATCACACTATAGAAACTATTGAAAAATTAAAAGAAGCACATAGAAGAAAAGGTCATAATATATCAAAGTAATTCTATTTAATATAATTCATAAACAAAATGCCTATTATAAGACAACTGACATAACGACAAACCCCATATTATCAACTTAATATGGGTTTTGTATTTAATAATATAAATATTATGTTAAATGAGATTTTTTATTATGTTAAACAATTCTACTTGGACATTTACTTGGACATTTTGTCCAAGTGTCATCTTGTCACATCGTAACCCAAATTTTGTATAATAAACCTATCAAGTTTACCACGGTAAAAGACACGACACACGGTAAAAGACACGACACACGGTAAAAGACACGGTGGGATAAGACTTAGTAATTTAGAATGAATATAAAGTTTCATATATAAGCAGGGTCACTTAGAACTCCTCAAGGTTTCACCCTTGCCTTTCATCTTTTGGATGACACTACAAAGATACAAAACTTATTTGATTACACCAACTATAATAAGAAAAAAATATCATCATGGAAGAAAAAACAATTTTTGAACTTCAACTACACGAACGTCAAACCGTACGATTTGCCAATAGCACATACTTTGAAATAATGAGAGTATCAGGCGGATGGATCTATGAATTAAACTCTGGCTCAGGTAACACTAAAACAGTATCAGCAGTATTTGTACCATTCGATAGAGAATTAGACCTTAATAATATTACAATTTCTTAAAACTTTTACATGATTCTATAATATAAATATAGAATCCAGACAATTCATATAGGAGTCACTTATTTTTTATACAGGGTGTTGTAGGTTGTAGTACCTGTATGATCTTTAGGTGGCTCTCTTTTTGTGGACACACTGATATTTTTAATGGGGCCACAGACACTAATGGGTATCATTTAGTTAAGGATATAGTGATTTTCACCCCGACCTTTTTTAAAATATAATATTTATGACAAGAGAAGAATTCAAAAAAACTGAAATTCCTAAAATAAGATTATAATTATT
>CAIOXR010000033.1 GCA_903862375.1 uncultured bacterium | reverse complement strand
GATAATTATAATTGGAGAGAAAAATACAGATAAATTACTTCAATTAAAAAACAATCGGCATGCCGATTGTTTTTTAATTGAAGTAATTTATCTGTATTTTTCTCTCCAATTATAATTATCGTCATCTTCTTCTTCCTTTTCTTTTTTACTAATAATAGGTGTGTTACAATTTTGACATACATCGTCATATGATCGTAATCCACAGCGAGGACAAGTTGGATCTTTTATATTTTCTTCATCTTTATTATCATCATCCATAATCGTATTATATCAAAGACAAATTTTAGAATCAAATCTATTAATAATAAATTAAATAGTTTATAATATATACACATTATAAATTATCAAAATTATTCATGATTAATAAATACATACCTCATATATTATTAACAATATATTCAATTGAATTCATTTTAATGGGAATATCACCATTATCTCGTAGTGTTTGGTACGCAGAGAATATTCCAATATTATGTTTAGTATTATTTATTATATTTTTATACTGTAGAAAAATTCGTTTTTCCAATACGGCTTATATACTAATGTTTATTTTACCATTTTTACATACAATAGGAGGTCACTATACTTTTGAACTTGTACCATTTAATTGGTTTAATAATTTATTTGGTTTCGAAAGAAATATGTTTGATCGAGTGGGACACTTTACTGTAGGATTTTATGCACTTCCAATAATAGAATACTTGGTATCAAGAGGTTTGGTTGCTAAAAGAATGATTGCCATAACATATTCTATTTTTGCTATAGCTTTTATTGCTGTATTTTATGAATGGATTGAATGGTGGTACGCAGAAATTTGGGGAGGGGATTCAGGTATAGCATTTTTAGGTTCTCAGGGTGATATATGGGATGCTCAAAAAGATATGTTTATGGATGTATGTGGAGCAGTATTTACAGCTTTTTTGTATTTAATAATTTATAAAAATATATCCAAATCTACAATCATAGTTGAAACTAAATAATAATTTTATAAGTTATCCACAGTATTTTCTTGACTGTGAACGAACGTTCACATATACTATATATAGTTAATTAATAATAATTATTTAAATTTTATGAACAGAGAACAATATATAAAAATAGTAGAAAGAGAGATTCACAATATCAACAAAAAGATTGATATTAAAATATTACAAGGAGTAGACTATAGGAAAGAAGCTCGTGAACATAAGCAACTTCTTCATAAAATTCGTCAACACAAACGAAAAGGTTTCTTGGGTAATTTACTTAACTTTCTTAATAGATTTTCTCAATTTTCCAATATTTAATATAATAAGTTATATGTATAACGACTACAAATCAAAGTTAATTAATTTTTATAGTAAAGATAAGCGGATGCCAACATACTCTGAGATGATGAAGTTATTTGGATTTAAATCAAAAAATGCAGTCGCTCGACTTGTTGGTAAATTCACAGAGGAAGGTATTGTGACAAAGGATCATCTTGGACGTCTCATTGCAGATATATCATTAGATTCCATTCCTATGTTGGGTAGTGTTAAGGCTGGTTTTCCTTCTGATGTAACTGAAGAATTAAAAGATACTATAAATATAGATGAATACCTTATAAACATAAAAGAAAATTCTTTTATGTTGACAGTTGATGGTGATTCTATGATAGATGCTCATATTGCTGATGGAGATATGATTTTAGTAGAGAAAACAAATACAGCAAAAGATGGACAGATAGTTATAGCTAATGTTGATGGTGAATTTACCATGAAATATCTTAAAAAAAGTGGCGATAAAGTATGGTTAGAACCTGCTAATAAAAATTTTAAACCTATTCATCCTAAAATATATCTAAATATTATAGCTATAGTAAAAGCTGTAATTAGAAAGTATTAATGTTACAATAATTGAATGACTCAAGAACAAGCCCTAAAAATAATGAAGACTGGTGTAAATATTTATCTTACTGGTAGTGCTGGTTCTGGGAAAACTTATTTATTGAATCAGTATATTGCTTATTTACAAGATCACGATATATCTGTAGCTGTGACAGCTTCTACAGGTATCGCTGCTACCCATATGAATGGTATGACTATACACGGATGGTCAGGTATAGGAGTTAGATCAATAATGGGAGAAAAAGAGTTAGAACAACTTGAAGAAAAAAAGTATTTATGGAAAAGATTTGAAAAAGCTCGTGTTTTAATAATAGATGAAGTCTCTATGCTTCATGGTTTTCAGCTTGATATGATAGAAAAAGTTTGTAGAAGATTCAAAAGAAGTAGTAAGTCTTATGGTGGACTCCAGGTTATTCTTTCTGGTGACTTTTTTCAGCTTCCACCTGTAGAGAAATTTAAAGTACAAGAAGTTAGTCAAATAGAAAATGATTTAGGTATAAGTCAGACATATAGTGAAAATAAAAAAAGTAGTATGGTTTACGAGAGTGAAGCATGGAAAATTCTTAATCCTGCTGTATGCTACCTAACTGAACAACACAGACAAGAAGATAATATATTAACTGAAATACTAAATACAATAAGAACAAATAGTTTAGAAGAGAAACATTATGAATATTTGGATAGCTGTATTGATAGAAATCTTGTAGGAGTAAAACCGACAAAACTTTATACTCATAATGTAAATGTTGATAATGAAAATGCATTTGAACTTTCTCAAATAAATGGAGATGAGAAGGTATATAGAATGTCATCTAAGGGGCATGATATAATTGTAGATATATTAAAGAAAAGTTGTTTAGCTTATGAAGAATTAAGACTTAAAATAGGGGCAGAAGTAATGTGTATAAAGAATAATTTTGAAAAAGGATATGTGAATGGTTCACGAGGAATAATAATTAATTTTGAAGATAATACCGATAATCCAGTTGTTAAACTTTATAATGGTTCAATAGTTACTATAATTCCTGAATTGTGGGCAATAGAAGAAGATGGAAAGGTTAAGGCCTCTATCACTCAGTATCCACTTCGCCTTGCTTGGGCTATAACAATACATAAGAGTCAAGGTATGTCTCTTGATAATGCTGAGATAGATTTAAGAACTGCGTTTACTTATGGTATGGGTTATGTAGCGCTTTCAAGAGTCAGAACTCTTTCAGGGATAAAATTGGTGGGGTTTTCTAAAGAGTCACTTTTAGTAAATCCAGTAATTCTAGAACTTGACCAAGATTTGAAAAATGAAAGTTTTCAGAATGAATTACTTTTTAACAAGCTTAAAAATGAAGAGCAATATAAGCTTGAGATTGAATTTATAAATAGAATGGGAGGAATAATTAAGAATATAAATAGTAGTATAAATAAAAATAAAATTATAAAAGTAGCTGATACAAAAATACCTACTGTTCTTATAACAAAAAGCTTACTTGATATTGGTAAGAATATAAAAGAAATTGCAAAAGAAAGGAATTTAACTCAAGGTACTATTACTCACCATATAGAGCAGATTATGAATGAGTATCCTGAAACTATAATCACACACATAAGACCACCACAAAAGAATATAACTATAGTGCGAAATGCGAATAAAAAATTAAAAGGTGATGAAGTAGGGAAGCTAAATCCTATAAAGCAAATACTTGAGAAAGAGGGGAACAATCTATCGTTTGAGGAAATAAGAATTGCAAAATTGTTTAGTTGATATATATATCAAACATGATATAATTTTTTATAGTATTAATAATACTATAAATTTATGGAAAAAGATAAAAATGATATAGACAACCTTTTGTATTCAAATAATACATCACATAAAGAAAATTATGAGGGTAAATATATTGATCATTTCCTTGAACAATATAGAATTTATTTGAGTATATTTAATAGTACCCATGATCGTAGCAATAAATCTAATGACTTCTTTCTAGCTTTGAATACAGCTATTATAGGTGCATTAGGATACTTGGAAACAAAAAATATACCAGGAAATACTTCTATAATATTTTTATTCGCACCGTTTGTAGGCATAGCTATATGTTACTGCTGGTATCAGATTATAAGTTCATATAGATATATAAATAAAGCAAAATTTAAAGTTATTCATCGTATGGAGAAGAATCTTCCTGTATCATTATTTGAAACTGAGTGGGAATTGCTTGGTAAGATCGGAAGAGCACACGTCTG
>CAIOXR010000032.1 GCA_903862375.1 uncultured bacterium | reverse complement strand
CTATTACTTCTTACTCTTTTCACTTTTTTTCTTTTTACTAAAAAGAAATCTAAAAAGAGGGCTTTCTTTTATATTCTCCCCAACTTCTTCTAATGAAGATTTAGCTCCATCGACTGTGCTTCTAAGCTTTTCTGAAATATGAGAAAAGTTCTTCATTATCTTAATCAAATAAAAACCGACAATAATAAATATAATTGTAATCAAAACTACAGACACAGAACTAATAAAAAAGAATATATCTGATTTCAATATTGATTCCATAATATTATAATAACATTTATTTAGAAGATAAAGAAGAAAGAATAAATTGCTCTAAAGAAACTGTAAAGTCCACCTCTCCCCTATGAGCTTTATGATAAAGAGTTACGATAGAGCTTGATTGTATTTTAAGCTCTTTTAAACTAAATACTTTTGATCCATTTAAAATCATCATCTTTATCTTCCAAAAAAGAACACCTGAAATAGCTTCGGGCTCAATAGATGAACTGATAGCAGTATTATATAAAATCCATGTATTCATCTTATCTCTATTTGCAAACGAATCAGTAAGACTAAAGATATTAAACTTGGGTGTACTTATAACTTTTTTACCTTCAAAATTTTTAACTTCTCCATATTTTTTATATTTCTTTTGTAAAACAGCTGAAAGTTTATCCTCTTTAAATATAAATATTGTGCTGGAGGCACTTAAATCAGCTAATTCTTGAGGAGAGAAATCTACAACTTCTTCATTCAGAATATTTTCAATAATTATAGAAGGGGAATTATTAAATAAATTAATATTATTTGAATAACTCATTATTAAATCTTTATCTACATTATTATTTGAGAATAAAAAAGTATCACCATCCTTAGTAAACTCTTTAATATAAACATTCGTACTTTTTGTATCATCTCCAAATAAAATATAAATCATAGCCAATTATTTACTTTCTTTTTATATTCATCAAAAACATCTCCATATCTTTCTTTTAGAATAAGATCTTGCTTCTTCATAAATACAAGCTTGGAGATAATATAAGCTATAACCATA
Source organism: uncultured bacterium (assembly GCA_903862375.1). Lineage (GTDB taxonomy): Bacteria > Patescibacteriota > Minisyncoccia > Phycocordibacterales > UBA9973 > UBA8515. Next base: position 7,464 of record CAIOXR010000032.1, on the reverse strand, counting down.
AAAATAACTGAAAATAGAGAGTGTATTAGAAAACCTAATCCTAAGACACTAAGAGTCAACCCAAAATTCGTAGGATTCCTAGTGTATTTATATGGACCATGAAGAAAAAAATTAACATCTCTTTCTTGTGATATAGCCTTACCTACTGATCTAGTAGTAGATTGAGACCAGTAAATAAGTAATGTCCCAAAAAATATTAATGCCAATCCTAGATATTCATAAGCTATATTATTAAAAACACGTATAGAAAATATAATATCAAATATTACCCCTAGCACTACAGTACAAAAGAACATTGCATAAGAATGAGATAAAAGAACGTGAACAATACCTGAAATATGTTTTTTATTTAAATTTTTGTTATTTTCTTCCATATATTAATATTATCATAGCTAATAAATTATGCCACTATTTTAATTCGCCCCAATTCTTTCCAAAACCAACAGTGACATCTAGCGGAACACTATTCATACCAGACAAAAATTCATCTGGTATAACATCTATCATTGCTTTCTCTATAATCTTGATTGCTGCTTCTAATTTTTCTTCTTTTATCTCATAGATAAGTTCATCGTGAACCTGGAGAACTATCTTTGTATCTTCTATTATACCACTTTTTTCTAATTCTAGTTCAGCCTTTTTCATACCTATCTTTATGATATCTGCCGTAGCTGTCCCCTGTATAGGAGCATTCGTCGCCATTCTTTCTACCATTGCTCTCATGAATGGAAGTGGAGAATTAATACCTGGGAAATACCTTTTCCTTCCAAAGAGAGTTTTTGTATAACCATTCTTCCTTGCAAAAACTTTTATACTTTCTAAGTAATCTGCTATTGTAGGGAATTGTTCAAAATAATTATCATAAAATATTTGGGCTTCTTTCCTATTTGTATTTAAATTCTGACTCAAAGCCGTAACACCCATACCATAAAGAATTCCAAAGTTAATAACTTTTGCCCTACGACGCATATCGCTTGTGACATCTTCTTCGGAAACTTTAAATACTTTCATAGCCACAGCTGTATGTATATCTCTACCTTCTTTAAATGTATTTATGAAGAAAGAATCTTGAGAAAGTAATGCCGCAATTCTTAATTCAATCTGAGAATAATCAAAAGAAACAAGTAAGTACCCCTTGTCAGAAATAAAAGCATCCCGAATCTTTTTGCCTCTTTCTGTTTTAGTAGGAATGTTCTGTAAATTTGGATTATTTGAAGAGAATCTTCCTGTCGTTGTGCCATACTGTAAAAAACTTGCATGAAGCCTACCATCTTCACCTATTGAATTTGGGATAGTATCTATATACGTTCCAAGTAATTTCTGTAATTCTCTGTGTTCTAGAATTATATTTATAATGGGGTGAAGATCACGTAACTTTTCAAGCTCGCTTTCTTTAGTAGACCTTGCACCACCACTCGTCTTTTTCATTTTAATGCCTAAAGATTTACCATCAACCTCATCTATTTTCATTTCATCGAAAAGAATCTCTCCTAATTGTTTTGGGGAATTAATATTGAATTCTCTGCCTGCAAAGTTCCATATTTCTTTCTCTATTTTCTCTAGTTCATTATGATATTCTTTCGAAAGGTTACTTAAATACTTCGTATCAATCTTTATACCAGTTTTTTCCATTTTTGAAATAATAGGAATTAAAGGTAATTCGATATCCTTATATACATATTCAAGACCTTCTTTCTCTATATCTTGCTCCATTATATTTACAGCTTCATCTAAAGAAGAAACATTCTTATAATCCATAATATCTTCTATACTTGGATTAGTTTTATCTGAATTTAATAACCAAAAAGCAATTTTTGCTTTTTCTATGGTGCTGGAGTTTTGGCTGGAGTCAAGCAAAGTCCTTAGAGCAACGGTCTGGCCACTCTCCTCCTTCGTCCGAGGACCTTGCGATGAGGAGCTTTGCTCGACTCCAGCCTCTTCTTTCCCCAGTATTCTCAAAAATCTACTTTGTAAACTTTTAAACTCCATGGTTTTGAAAAACTCTTTAACATTTTCTTCAACTACTTCATATCTCCACTCTTTTTCTGGCAATTTAAAATTTATTGGGGCATCACGTCTTATCGTCGCTAAGGTTTTTGAAAAAATTGCTTCATCCTCTCCTTGAATAAGTAAAGCTAAAATTCTTTCTGAAACTCCAAGCTTTTTTGCATTTTCTTTATTCTTTTTTAAATCAACATACATTTTCTCTATAGTCCCGTATTTCGAAACCAAAGTACTTGCAGTTTTCTCACCTATACCCTTAATACCTATAATATTGTCCGATGGATCTCCACGAAGACCCTTATAATCTGGTAAATATATAGGATCAAAACCAAAACGGCTTTTTACTTTTTCTTGATTATATAAAATAGTATCATTTATACCTTTTTTCAAAGTATAAACTTGTACATGTTCACCATCTACAAGTTGTAAAGTATCCATATCTCCTGACGCTATTACTGTATCCATATCTAAGATAGACTTTACATTTTCTGCAATCGTACCAAGTAGGTCATCTGCTTCAAAACCTTCACACTCATACATGGGGATAGAAAGTGCTTTGAAGAATTCCCTCGAACGGATAAGCTGGACTACAAGAGCATCATCGGCTTTTGCTCTCCCTGCTTTATAATCACCGTATGCTATATGACGAAAAGTTTTCTTTGGTAAATCATAACAAGCCACTATATAGTCAGGCTTTAACTCTGTAATAATTTTGAAAAGCATAGTAGCAAGCCCATAGATAGCTCCAGTCGGCTCACCTTTTGAATTCATGAATTCAGGTAATGCATGATAAGCACGATGAATAATCGCATGTGTATCAAGTAGAACAAGCTTTCTTTTATTTATTTTCTTTACCATATTCACATTATACTCTTATTTACTTGAATATAATAATGTACTTAAATAAGCTCCGAACTTGGAGTGATGTTCGAATGAGTATTTTAGAAGGGAAATAGATATTACTCTACTTCATAAACATCTTTTATTTTTAATTTTAAGTCTATTTCCTTCTCTAAGGGAATAATTATGTGTAATTTACATTCTCCATTGTATGGTACAAAATCTTTTTTTGGTGGAGTTGGTTTATTAATTACACAAATAGCTTCCACAGATTTTTCACCTGGTAAAAAATTGATCCTTATTGGGCAATCTAATCCTTCATTTATATTCACTTCAGCTGGTAACATTATAGGTCTCCCAACATAATTTGCTTTTTTAAAATCTTCAATTCCTTTTTCATCTCCAATTAGTTTTGTTGATGGATCAACTGGTATCCATTCACCATTACTAAGTTTTATTTCACACCAAAAATGTGAATAGGCTCTCTGCCCTACTTCAGTTAATTTAAATAAAGGTTCATTATTATCGGTTCTATTTATATTTACAATTTCATCACCATATAATATTACTCCTTCTAAGCCAACTTTTTCTACTAGATATAAATAGGCTAATGATAAATTTCCACATATACCATAACCTTTTTCAAAGGTATCAGATAAATTAATCGGAGACCAGCCACTAGAAAGCATTTTACTTTCTTCTATCCATTTTACTAAATCAGGGTTTGTTGTCTTTAAATTCTCGATATCTTTCTTATAAGGATATTGTATATTTTTTCTAAGAATATCTAACACCTTTGCTAATTTTTCTTTTTCAGGTAAATCTTTATACTGCTCTAATTCTTTTGAAATGGATAGCATTTTATCAGTTTCTTTATCAAATACAGCATATTGTGTATATATCTTACCTTTTTCTAAATTGATTGTTTCTTTTTCTAATTTAATAGAAAATTCTTTTGAATGATCTCCTCTTAACTGTAATGAAAGATTTGGAATTAATATTTCAGCCTCTTTCTCAGAAAAAGAAATAAGCATTTTATTTTCAATATTTTTTCCTGGTGTTAAATTAGGTTTTGGAAATTCTTCAATCATAAAAAAAGTATATCACAGGTTCGAACTTCTACTAAGATACTTAAAATAACCATTATAAAATATGCTTAAAATTTTGCTCTAAACTTGGGACGAAGTGGAAACCTTAATAAGTAAATAGAAAAACTAATTACTAGTTTCTTTTGTTGTCTTTAAAAATCCTTTAAATCCTTCTATGTCTTTTTTAGAATCTAGTACATGTATTTGTTCTGGTTTGAATGTAACATACTCTGTTATTTTATTATTAGAAACATCGTTTAATTCTGTATTAATTATACTATCATTAGATTTATGAGGATTTTTAAACCATACCCCTAAAAAAGTCTATCTTCCTTTGTGAAAATATGGGTTTCTAAAATCTAGAATTGCGGGCATAATAATTGGATTATATTTTTTAAAACCTCTATTAACCATAGTTGTCATTTCGGCATTACTCAAATCATCTGTAAAATAACTACCCTTTAAAATACCTCTTTGTTTAAATTCATCAAATGTTACATTAGTACCATGATATACGATATCTTTCATAATGCTCTTAGGAAAAATAGTATCTAAATATTCTGAGTATTGTTCCTTAGTACCAATTAACGTCAACTCAGTGTTTTTTTCGAATACAAAATCTAGACCCTTTTTTGTTTTACTTTCAGGATTATTTTGTTTCTCTTCTTTTTTGTTCACTAGATTAACAGGCTGATCAAAATTCATAATTAGATTATTAGTTAACATTAAGTGTTCTGCTTGAGGGCTCCGAGTGCAGGAATAATAATAAACATATTTTAACATTAAACATAATTTGTAAATATATTAATGTATATAATATTACTAAAATTTAATAACTCTTTTTGTATCGTCTTTATGATCTAGCTTTATCTTGTGTGTATTTGAAGGTAAGCAATCCTCAACTCTCTCTGGCCACTCAATAACTATCAAATTATCTTTATCTTTAAGCATTTCATTAAAACCAAGATTTAATAATTCTTTACTTTTATCTAATCTATAAGCATCGATATGTACCATATTCTTATACTTGTCATTTTTTGTTTTATAAATTTTCATTATTACAAATGTAGGAGAGACAACTTTTACTAGAATACCTAACTGTTTGGCAATCTCTTTTGTTATTGTCGTCTTCCCTGCACCTAAATCACCATAGAAAGCTATGACCGTTGCTCCTTTATTTATTTTCTTATTTATCTTTTCTAATATATCTTTTGCTATTTGTTCTACTTCTTCTAGGTTCAATATTTTTCGCATATATACATAATATAACAAATCTGCCTCGCCGACAAAGTCGGCGGGGCAGATTTTCTTAACAATAATTTTTTAATGTGTCACACTACTTCCTACTCTTGTAGTTTTACCATAAGAACGAGAGATTAAAATTATAACTAATATTACAAGTAATATAATTAACCACCCGATAGCTCCTAGAGATAAGAGTCCTGCAAAGAATGCTGAACCACCTAATACTCCACCTACAGTGTTACTATCTGATACCGCCTTAGGAACATTTATAACATATGACATAACATTTTCTTGAGCTCCAGTAGTACTTGTATATACAAGTATTGCGGTAGTTACTATTTGAGCATTGTTTGCAGGAATTGTGTCTACACTTGCTTGAAAATACATCATGCCTTCTTGCCCAGCATTAAGATCTTCAACAGGAGCTGAGAGAGTATGTGTATCAACTTCATATGTTCCACGTGAAGAATTCACAAGGGTCATATTCGTAGGTATCACAACTTGAACTAAAGGTTTTACAAGTTTACTCTTACCGATATTCTTATAAGTAACTATATAGTCTACTAAATCACCCTCTGAAATTAATTGATATTTATTACTAATCATCAACTCTACTGGTGAAGCAGTCGCAACAACTGTAGTACCCTGAGTAACTGCTGGTGTGACTGTGTTACCTACTGTTGGATTTCCAAGTGTTTTGAATATTTCTACACTTCCTTTAGATACTACTCCATTCATTTCACCTACAGCTTGGAAATAATATATTGTATTTGGATTTAATCCAGTTATAACATCACTAAAGTTCGTATTACCATTTGCATTCTTAGTATTGGTCCTTGAGCCTAAATTTACAGTAGTTCCATAATCAAAATATAAATTTGAATTATAGTAAGTCGTATTTGCTATATAACCATTTATTTGAGCTTGATTCTGACTTATATTTGTAGCGATAGTTGTCACAACATTTTTATTCAGCATAAAAAGAGGTTGCTGATTAATAACATTCTGTCCATTTGTTGCAAAAGATATCGTATTTCCACGAACTACCTGATTATTATTCACATTCTGAGCCACTGCACAATAATTGTAATTAGTATTTGGATTCAATGAATATACAGGTACAGAAATATTCACATATGATTGATTATAAGTTGTACCATACTTTGTGCCATAACAAGGAAATTCTATCCAAGAATTTACAAGTGATCCATTACCACTTACATAACCTAAAAGTGTTGCTCCTGTATTTGTAACTGATGCTGGATTGTTTGTTGTGACTGAAGGAGTAGAATAATTATAATTATTGTTATAATTATTTACATTAATATCTATATATTTAGTAATAGCTCCATAACTATTCCCCGATGCAGATATAGTATATCTTTCGTTATACACAGGATAAATATTTCTAGAATTACTACTTGAATTATCAGTAAATGAAGGACCTGAAACTGTAACTGAACTACAACCTGTAGTATTCCAAGCAAGTATTACACTGTCACCTTTATTTATTGTTGTAGATGAAGAACTTGAACCATTTACTGTAAAGCTTGAGACGGAACAGTTGTTATAATTATTATTATTGTTATTGTTATTGTTATTGTTATAATTATTATAATTGTAATTGTTATTATAATTATTGTAATCAATATATACACAAGATCCTGTCTCTCTGTAGTTTACTGCGGATGAGTCAGTGCATGTTTTAGGACTGACAAAGACAACTATTTTCTGTACTACTGGTACAAAGACCTTTTTTATTATTGGAGGGAATCTAAAATTTGTAGGTTCTCTGAAAAAATGCGTATTCATATTGCCATTTGCAAAAACGTTCTGCGCACTAAGAATTAGTACCAAACTAAATACTCCTATTATTATTTTTTTCATAAAATTTTTCATATAATTAAATATTGATTAACAGGTATAGTATATCATATTCGAAGTAATATGTCAATACAACATACAATAATACCTTTATTTATAAGTCTTTTCACAATTTTAAACCTTCAACTTAGCATTAAGTTAAAGACTTAAAAAAGTGAGTTTGCTTTCTTTAAAAAAGAAAAGCAAACTCCCTAAATATTTACTTCGCAACCCTCATTTTTAAAAATATAAATTCGGGTTGCTACAAAAGAACAAATTTTACCGGCGTTGGTAGCCGGGATTCTGGTTATTACCTGAACCTGCTTGGCGTTGGTAGCCGGGATTCTGGTTATTACCTGAACCTGCTTGGCGTTGGTAGCCGGGATTCTGGTTATTACCTGAACCTGCTTGGCGTTGGTAGCCG
>CAIOXR010000031.1 GCA_903862375.1 uncultured bacterium | reverse complement strand
ATCTTTATAAGTAAATATAAAAAAATGGAATACATAAAATTTGAAGATTTTAAAAAGATGGATATAAGAATAGGGACGATAAGGGAAGTAGTACCAGTACCAGATACTGATAAACTTTTGTGTTGTCAGATTGATTTTAATGAAGTTGATACTGAAGGTAATAAAAAGCTAAGGCAAATTGTTTCTGGTATACATGAGTATTACCCTGACTACAGTATACTAATAGGTAAACAAGTGTTATATATAGTTAACTTGGAACCGAGAATGATAAAAGGTTATGAGAGTAACGGAATGCTAATGGCAGTAGATGGTCTTGATAATAATCCTGTATTTTTAGTGCCTGAAGTAGAAGTGGGAGTAGGGTCTAAAGTGAGATAATCTTATGATTGTTAAAACTTCAAAATTTGATAATGCTATCAATAGTATTCTAGTGAATTTAATTCCACATTCTCGTAAGTGTAAATGGTCGGGGATTAATATTCATTGTGAAAATGAATTTAAAATTGAGGATGATGATATAAAATTTTTAAAATTATTTCAAGTATTACCCCCAAACTTTTGTCCAACATGCAGAAGGATGAGAAGGCTTTGTCATTTAAATAATAGTAGACTTTTTGTAAATAAATGTAATGCTCCAGAACATAATGAATTAATCATTTCTATTCTTCCAAAAGAATGCCCATTTCCAGTTTATGATTATGAATACTTTATAAGTGACCAGTTTGATCCACTTTCTTTTGGTATTGATTATGATTTAAATGATAGTTTTATGAATCAACTTTTCTCTTTAAGAAAGGTTTTTCCTATGCCTTCTTTTTTAAATAGAGATCCTTCATCTTTAAATAGTGAATATTCAAATGGTGGTAGAAATTTGAAGAATGGTTATTATGTTTGGGGTTGTTACAGTACATCAGATGCTTGGTATTGTGTTTATCTTAATAAATGTATGAATATAATGGATTCAAAAGTAATTACTGATTCAGAATTTGTTTATGAATCGATATTTTCTAATCATTTATACAAAATTTCATTTTCATATTTTTCTTCAAATTGTATAGATTGTATTTTTATTTTTGATTGTCATAATTGTCAGGATTGTTTTGGGTGTGTGAATTTACACAATACTCGATATTGTGTTTTTAATGAAAAACTTTCAAAAGAAAAATATGAAGATTTTATGAATTCTATTTATCCATTTACAAGAGAAAAAATTTCAATATACAAAGAAAAATTTTGGGAATTGGTTAAGAGATTACCTATGAATGGGTCTAGAAACATATCATCTCTTAATGTTTCAGGTGTTAATTTAAAGAATTCTAAGAATCTTTTTGATGTAATCGATGCAAATCATTCAGAGAATATTCGTCATTCAGATTCAGTTATTAATCATAATGATTCTATGGATATAATGTATTCTGGGGGATATTCTAATTTGTTATATATGGATACAAATATCGGTTCACATTCAAGTAGAGTAAAGTTTTCAGTATCTTCTAAGTTTTGTACTGAAAGTGAATATATATTTAATTGTAAAAATTGTAACAATTGTTTTATGTGTTTTGGATTACAGAATAAATCATATTGCATATTAAATAAACAATATATAAAAGAGGAATATTTTAAAATTATTGATGATATTAAATTTAAGATGTTACAAGATGGAGAATATGGCGATGGTGTCGGATTAGAATTTTCAGTTCAAGCTTATAACTTTTCTATTGCTCAATCAGTTTATCCTTTAGATAATGAAACAATAATAAAAGTTGGTGGATACATTGCCAAAGAACCAGAATCCAATGTAGGTAATATGGAAATTATTGAATATTCTAATTTGTCAGAAAATATTGACTTAGTATCAAATGATATTTTAACTAAAGCAATAATTTGCAAAGAAAGCGGTAGGCCATTTAGAATAACAGAATCTGAATTAGAATTTTATAAAAGGATGAAGTTACCATTACCAGATATTCATCCTTCTATTCGTATAGAAAAGAGAAATTTTTTAGTTCCTGATGGTAAGAAGTATCAATCATTTTGTTCAAAATGTAATAAAAATATTGAAACAGTTTTTAATCCAGTTGATGGTTATAATTTTTATTGTGAAAAATGTTATAAAGAAGAAGTATTATGATATAATTAACAATATATGCTTGATCCAATTTTAATTATTAAAACAGTAGGCCTAATAGGTATTATATTTATAATATTTGCTGAGACAGGTTTATTCTTTGGTTTCTTTTTTCCTGGGGATTCACTTCTTTTTACAGCAGGCATTTTAGCTTCACAAAATATTTTTAATATCTATTATCTATTACTTTTTTGTATACTTGCTGCAATTATCGGTGATAGTGTCGGTTATTGGTCTGGTAAAAAATATGGCAGAAAATTATTTGAAAGAGATGTAGGTTTTTTCTTTAAGAAAAAGAGAATATACGATGCAGAAGAATTTTATAAAAAATATGGTAAGTATACTATTATAGTTGCTCGCTTTGTTCCTATTATTCGTACTTTTGCTCCGATTATAGCGGGTATAGGAAGTATGGATTACAAAACTTTTCTATCATTTAATATTTTTGGTGGAATATTATGGGTATCAGCCATCACACTTCTCGGTTATACTTTAGGTGGATTAATAAATGATCCTGATAAATATATAATACCAATAGCGTTATTTATAATATTTATCTCTTTCATTCCTATCGTTATTAAGATTTTTAAAGAAAGATTTAAAAAAGTATTTTAGTTTTATTTTATAAAACTGCGAAATATATATATTGAAATTTATTTTGTTAAAATTCTACAACGGGGTATAATAAAAGAGTGATAAAGAAATTACATAATCAGTATTTTCCTACACCATCTTATCTCATGATGGAGTCTTTGGCCGTTGATATTTCTGATCAATCAATTAAATATGGAAAGTTGTATATCTCATCATTTGGTTTACGACTTGGGAATTTTGGTAAAGAAAGAATTCCTGAAGGAGTTATAGTTTCAGGAATAATTGAGAATCAAAATAAATTAGTTGAAATTTTAAAAAATATAAAGGAAAAAAATAATACAAATTTTGTTCGAGTATCATTACCAGAAGAGCAAATGTACCTTTTTGTACTATCTCTCCCTAGAATTGAAGATATGAATATAAGAGAGATGATATTACTTCAGATTGAAGAGCATATACCTCTTAAGGCAATAGATACTATTTTTGAATTTGACGTTATTTTGACTTCTGATACGAATGTTCTTGTAGAGGTATTTGCTATTGCTTCTTCTACTATAGATAGTTATTTATCTGTGTTTAGTAAAGCTAATATGATACCTATATCATTTGAGCTTGAGGCTCAAGCTATTGCTCGAGCTGTAATTCCATATGAAAATAATGAATCAATAATGATTGTAGATTTTGGTGATACTCGAACAGGCGTTTCTATTGTACATGATAGAAAGGTATTCTTTACAACTACAATTGATATTGGAGGCGTAAATCTAACCAGTATGATTTCTAAGAACTTTTCACTATCAATGGAAAAGGCTGAAGAAATGAAAAGATCATATGGGCTAGATGGAAATTCAAGTATTGAAGATATTTTTCCAGTGATACTTAATGGTATTTCTGTGTTAAGAGATGAATTGTCAAAACAGTACCAATATTGGAAAGATCACGATAATGTTGGTATTAGTCATAATAAGATTAGTCGGATTATATTGTGTGGAGGAGATGCTAATTTGGTTGGACTTTCTGACTATTTGGAAGCTAGCATGAAGATAAAAGTAGAACATGCAAATGCATGGGTAAATATTTCTGACATGAAGAAATCTATACCGAACATGTCTTTCGAAGAATCTCTTGGATATACGACTGTTCTAGGATTAGCATTAGGTTGTTTATCTCCTTATGAAGATTCTGTTGTTAGTGTTTTACCTTATAGGGAAAAATCACTTATAAAGAAAGAATATTGGAAAAGATTTATAATCATTGTTTTAAATATTTTTTCTTTAGCCATATTAATTTTTATTTTATCTTTATTACCTTCATATTTTTACTCTTTATCAAAAGAGAAGATATCTGAGGAAAAGCTTGAAACATTTAATGCATTTAACAAGGATCTTTCTGATTTAAATTTAGACAAAAAAATCAAAGTGATTAATAATAATTTAAATCTATTAAATATAAACAAACCTCTTTATAATGTATATGATGAAATATTAAATATAATACTTACAGATAAAACAGAAGGTATTACCATTAATCAAATATTTTTTAATTCAAGAAAAGCTAAGGATAAAGAAACTTTATCTTTAGAAATTCATGGTATTTCACGTGATAGAGTAACGCTTCGCAAGTTTAAATCAACCCTTGATATAAATCCTAAGGTGTATACATCTGATTTACCTATTAATAATTATCTAGAAAAAGATAATTTAAATGAAAGTGTTATTGAATTTCTTGACAGTGTAGAAGTTGATAATTCTATGATCGCCATGAACCCTGAAGATTTAATCAAAAATCCAAGTGTCCGCTAT
>CAIOXR010000030.1 GCA_903862375.1 uncultured bacterium | reverse complement strand
CCAACATTGATATTGTTTTTGCTCATTATTTATTTTAAGAAAACATTTTTAGAAATTTCTTTTCTTGTCTTTCCATTATAGCACCGTGATCTAATCCTTTCAAATGTAGTAATCCGTGGATAAATAAATATTTTAAGAATTTAGGATAGCTCATATCAAAAAGTGGGGCATCTTTTTTAACCTTTGATAAATCCATAGTTATCTCTCCTGAATTTTCTGATAATGGGAAAGAAAGGATATTAGTTGTCTTGTCTATGTTCCTAGTTTTAAGATTTATCTCTCTTTGCTTTTTGGGAGATAAGAAGCTTACTCCGAGCTCATACTTTTTACCTAGAACTTTGTCTTTAATACAAACAAAAGGCAAGCTAGGATGCTTGCCTTTTGTGGTATTTGTAATTGTACAGAATTCGGTGTCTATCATTGTTTTAACGATGTCCTCCACGTTTTACTTGAATAGGAGCTTTTCCTAACTTTTGTAACTTCTCTAAATTCTTTTTACGATTAATTCTTTTTAGAGTAGCTATCTTAGTTTTGACTTTTGATTCAGCTCGCTCATTATAACGCTTACTTTTAACTTTTTGAATAATACCTGACTCTTGAACCTTACGAGTAAATCTACGAACTAAGTTCATATTATTCTCGTTTGCGTTCTTTTTAACTTCAATTACTGTAATCATATAAGTGTAAATATATCATAGTTTATTATCATAGGCAAGAGTGTTATATATATTAAGCTAGATATTTTAATTTAAAATAAAACTATCTTAATTATGAAAATTTTTCATTTATTGTTATAATAATTTAGTTATGAATTTAGAAAATAAAAAGCCAATAATTATATTAAAAAATGATCACCTTAAAGATGGGATAAAACCTATTATAAATGGTATATATGATAATAATAATTTAGATAAAGAAACAAGACTTTTTATTCAAAATTTTGAAAAAGACGCTGAGTATGTAAATTATAGTTACAGAAAACATGACATAGAAAAAAATAGTATGTATAATTCTGGAGATTCAACATATGTAATTTCTTTATGTAATGAAAAAAATAAATACTCTTTAAATTATTTTAATTGTACTGGTGTTGTTGCAGTAGGAATTAGTAAAATAACAGGTAAAAACGTTTCTTTTTTGAGTCATCAAGATCCTGACTTTTTTATAAACAATAAGAGTGAAACTAGATTAAATTTTAAAAAAGATATTGATAAAGATTTTGACTACTTAATATCACAATGTGTTCCTGGATCAATTGATGTTGTAGTTTTTGGTGGTAACAAAGAAGATGTATATAAAAATTCTCCAGAAGATGATAATTTTAGAATAGGTATTGATGATATGGACGAATTATTAAAATGCCCATTTGATGAATACATTAAATCAATAAAATATTTAAATTGTATAGTTAAACAGAAAATGGGTTTTTCACCTATTGTTATATCTGGTCCAAATGATAATTTTAAAACAAGAGATCATTCTTTAAAAGTTTATTTTGACAACGAAAACCGTAGACTGTATATGTTAAAACCGAAACAAGAAGAAACTAATAAAAATGAAGCTTTTGAAGCTTCTAATGTAGAAGAACAGATAAAAAAATTTAATTAATTTTTTTGCAGTATTTTTATAATCATAATATAATTAAAATAATTTCCTTTATTTTATAACAAATCCTCAGGGTCTACATTTATAGAAAATGAAGGGGGGAGACGGTAAAGATTCTCAGATAAGTGAGTGTTTACTATTCTTTTATCATCTACTGGTATTGGCCAAAGGGTTGGATCTATTTTCAATACGGTATTTGTCACGTACTGACCTTTAATTTTACCTATAAATGCTGAGAATATCTGGGGTTCGTATCCTCCAAGATAGTGATCGATGAATGATCTTGCTTTCTCTGTCTCTATTGTAGTCCCTGTAAATGTAATTTTAATTAAACGTTTAAAAGGCGGATAGCCGTATTGCTTTCTTTCTTTCAAATCTTCACGATAAAGTGGCAAGACATTCCCCCTGAGTATATGTTCTAAAATTATATTATCAGGATTACGAGTTTGGATGACTAGATTCTTTTTTGTAGTCTCATGAAGTTTTTCTATGATATGGAGAATTTTCTGAGTTATATTAAAGCTTGGGATAGACAAAAGTCCATCTAGGGATATGATAGCGCTGTGTGTCACTTCTGTATTTATATATGAGAAGACCATTTCTGTCCCTATGAGTATACTTCCAGGATTTTTATATAATTCAATCATCTTTTCTTTTGCTTCTTTGTCTGTAGATACAGTCTCTTTGTCTATCTGTATTATTTTGCTATTTGGGAATAATTTTTTAACTTCTTCGTACACTCTATCTGTGCCTATACCAAGTGGAGTAAGATTCCAGCTAAAGCACTCGGTGCATCTTACTTCTGTTGATTCTTTGTGACCACATTTATTACACATGAAAACTCGAGTACTTGTAGTAAGAGTTGCATTTCTTTGCTTGGACCCGTATAAGACTACTGGTGTAGAGCAAGATGGACATAAAAGTGTATGTCCACAATCGTGACAGACTGTCACTCCTGCAAGTCCTTTGCGTACTGTAAAAAGAAGTACTGATTCATTATGCTCGAGTGCATATGCTATCATCTTCTTTGTGGTTTCTGAAAGGACTGTAAAAGTTTTCAAACCTTTTTCATCTTGTTCTTCTTTCATATCTACTACTATCTGTCTTTCTGCTTCTTGTAATCTAAAGAGTGGAGATGCGACTTCTCCTAGTTCTCCTGTATCGTGCCTGTGAAGTGTATCTGGACGAAGTAACGTATCAGCAAATATAAGCTTCACTTTATTTATTGATGATAATATTTCTGTAAATGTTCTTATATCTATGAAAGGCCTCATATACTGCTTGTAGCTAGAGGAGCTTTCATGTTCGATAATTATTGTTTTAATATCATCCCTAGGTATAGAGAGGAACATACCAGTACCGATGATAAGTATCGGATGCTCTTCACTTATGCAAGAATTATAATTATTTATCAAAGTCTTTTTATTCAAGTCACTATGAAAAGAGAATACATACTGACTGATACCTTTAGTAAGCTCATTCTTAAGTTGATCAATATCAAAGTGAGTCGGTACACAGATGAATACAGACTGCTTTTTTGCGAATGCTTCTCTTATAAGAGTCCGATACCAGCTCATACGATCAGGAGTAAGAGCTTGGAATATAAGTTTCTCTTGAGTTATATTCTCTGTACTGCTCTCTTTTTCATTATTTATATCCTTAGACTTTTTTAAATCTTTTAAATTTTCAAAAAAAATACTTGGCATGAGAGCTTTGATGATAGTGCCAGTATTGCTCACAGTGTAACTTTTCATCTTTTCACAACTGGTAAAAAATGCAGATGAGAAAGGTGAAGGTCCTTTTACATTCAGAACTTTTTTAAGTTGGAAGTCAGCTTTCTTCAAATCAAATTTCAAATCACGAGCATTCTCTATATCTATAACTATAGCAGATACAGTCTTAGATCTGATAGGGATAGATACGATGCTACCTAAAGGTATATCGGTAGGTGAGAAGTATGTAAGGTTTTCTTTCTGAAAACCTTTTTGTATCGGAATGACAGTAACTATGTACATATCTATATGGT
>CAIOXR010000029.1 GCA_903862375.1 uncultured bacterium | reverse complement strand
GATCAACCGTATTTAACGTAATGAAAAAAATTCAGCAAGAAAATAATAATAACAGTAAATTTAATTTTAAATATAAAGAATATTTAAGTCTGGGAATTTTAATTACAGAGATAAATGGAGTAAAAGACACACGAGGAAAATATTGGATATATTATGTGAATAATATTAAAGCAGGGATTGGAGTTTCAAAATATATATTAAAAGAGGGAGATATTATTAGTTGGAAACAAGAAGAATCATATGAATAAAAATATTTTTAAAAAGTTTATAGTTATTGTTGAATTAATTTTTGTATTATTTGGATATAATATTAGTTTTGCTGAAGATATATCGACTGATCCTTTAGTAAGTGTAATTCCTATTGTTTTACCAGAAGCTCCAGTTATTTTAACTAAGAATATACATCTTAAAATAATATCAGGTACGAATTCTCTGTATGATAATAATATAGAAGTAAAACCATGTGATAGTGATAATAATGTAGATACGCCAGACAAACTAACTGCATATTGTGGTATCACCCAATCTGGTGTTTCAAGTGATTGGGACTGGAAGTGGGCACCTGGAGCTTTTGTAAATTCAATTAATGGGATAGCTGGATATACAAGTAAAGATAAAAGTGGCAATGATGTTTATCATTATTGGAGTTGGTCTTCAAATGGCAATTTAGGAATGACTGGTTTGAATGAGTACGAGATACAAACAAATGATACAATTTTATTAGAATTTATTGATCCAAAAGAGGAATTTATACCTATCATCCCT
Organism: uncultured bacterium; assembly: GCA_903862375.1. Classification (GTDB taxonomy): domain Bacteria; phylum Patescibacteriota; class Minisyncoccia; order Phycocordibacterales; family UBA9973; genus UBA8515. The sequence goes on along the minus strand of CAIOXR010000029.1, from coordinate 19,195 downwards.
GAGGTAAGTACTCTCCCTTCTAATACTATTACAACCACAAGTAGTAGTGGTGGGTATGTTATGCCCACAAAAGAAAAAGAATTTTCTGTTTCGAAGGCTTTTGAATTTTTACTAAATAATCAGAAATCTGACTTTTCTTTTGGTTCATATATGTATACAGACTGGGTGGCAGTAGCAGTAGGAGCAGGGGATAATCAATCTATAAAAATAAAATTAATAGAATATTTTAAAACACATCCATTAGTGTCAGAAGTTCTTACTGATAATGAAAGACATGCTATGGCATTAATGGCTTTGAATATAAATCCATATAATGGGGCAGAGATAAATTATATTAAAAAGATAGTAGATACTTTTGATGGAATTTCTTTAGGAGAAAAGGATTTAGTAAATGATGATATTTTTGGTTTAATTGTGCTTAAAAATGCAGGTTATGATTATAAAGATGAGATAATTAAAAAAGAAATTGATTATATATTATTTAAGCAATCAAAGGATGGTTCATGGGGAAGTGTAGATATGACAGCTTCTGCTATAGAAGCTTTAAAAGGATTTGAAGATGTAGAAGGAGTAAAAGAGTCTATCTTAAAAGGAGAATCATTTATAATTTCTAAACAAGGAATAGATGGTGGTTTTGGGAATTCTTTTTCAGCTTCTTGGGTGCTGCAAACTATATTTGAGAATAAAGATATATTGAAAACTGAAAAGTATTTAGTATCGAAACAAGGTAATGATGGAGGAGTAGATGATAAATTATCTGATGATATAGATACTCGTATCTGGATGACCAGCTACGTTATTCCTGCTATATTGCACAAGCCTTGGAATATTATTTTGAATAAATTTACTAAACCAATTATCAAAGACAATATCACTATTGAAAAGAAAAAAAGTATTAAGAAATATAAAGTTGTAAATAATGAAACTTTTGAAGTAAATATCAACCCAATAGTTAATAATAGTAAACAAAAGGTAAATACAGTTAAATATACTTTTAAACACTTAAAAGATGTGTTTAAAAGTATATTTATTCGCTTTTAGTTAATATTATTTTCTGATACAATATTAAGATGAAAGCTAAATTTTTTGTATTGTATGTAGTTATTACTATTATTGTTGTGGTGGGTTTAGGTTTATTCTTAAACAGACCAGGGGGTTCGAAGTTTGGTGGATTAGCAATAGCATTAAAAGATAGAGGAGCTCAATTCTACGGAGCTTTTTGGTGTCCTCATTGTCAAGAACAGAAAGCAGAATTTGGTTCATCAAAAAAGTATTTACCATATATAGAATGTTCAAATGCTGATAATAGCCAGACTCAAATTTGTAAAGACAATAAAATAGAAAGTTATCCAACTTGGAAGTTTAAAGATGGTATCTCTATAAATTCACAGCAAGAACCAGTCATTTGTGAAATTAAAACAAAAGATAGTAAGGAATCTGCAATTTGTGAGAATAGGTCTTCTGAATATTACAAGACTTGGTTGTTTCCAGATTACCCATATGCTATAAAAAGCCCGACAGTTCCTATAAAAGAGGGGAATGTATGGAAGTTTCCATCTACTGCAGAAGTAAGTGGAAAAATATCTGTCGAAGCATTAGCTGAACAAATACAATATACTCTTCCTAAGGTGGAAGTAAATTCTAATGTTTTAGCAAAATAATAAATAATATGCCAGCATACGTAGATATTGTGAATAAGGTTTTATCAATAGGAACAATTTGTTTACAGCTTTTTATCATATCTATATTAGTTGCTTTAATATTTTTTAGAAAAAGAGATAATCCTTTTCTTGTTTTTTTAAAAGAGTATACATTTATATTTGGATTTTTATCAGCACTTGGAGCTTTTTGTTTGTCTTTATTTTATTCTGAAATTGTTGGTTTCCCTCCTTGTGAGCTTTGTTGGATACAAAGGATATTCTTATACCCACAGTTAATCCTTTTTGGAATGGAGTTATATAAAAAAGACAGATCAATTGTTGACTTCTCTATAGTCTTTGCAACTATAGGCTCAATTGTGTCTATATACCATATCTTTGTTGAAGCAGGTATAGCTTCTGGACCCTCTTGTGTAGATCCTTCACATGGGGGAGTATCTTGTGCTGTAAGATATATATATGAATTTGGTTATATCACTATGCCTATTATGGCTCTAACTTTATCTTTATTTATAATTACTATTTTAGTGAATTATAAATATATTTCTAAATAAAAAATAAAATTTTTCTTTGAAAACAATTGAAAGGGTAGTATAATAATTCTATGCGTATTGACGAAGATTCTATTATAAAACTTTTAAATACTTCAGGCCTTGTAAATAAAACAGATATTTTAATAGCTCAAAAGAAAGCTCAGGAAACTAAACAATCCTTAGGAGCTGTTTTAATGAATGAAGGTAAACTCACTGAGAAAGATTGGAATAGTATGCAAGCGGTCTCCTTAGGGATACCCTTTGTAAGTTTAAAAGGAGAAAAAATACCATCGGAAGTTTTAAATTTAATTCCAGAACCAATTGCAAGGAATAATAACATTATCGCATATAAAAAATCCATGAATGGACTTGAAGTTGCGATGCTTGATGTAGATAATTTACCTGTTATTGACTTTATAAAAAAGAAAGTAGGGCTTAGAATTTTACTTCGTATGACTTCATCGGATTCTATAAAAGAAGCACTGTCTTTATATAAGAAAAGTCTTCAGGCTGATTTTGAGGATATAATTAAAAAAGAAACGAATACAATAAAACCAATTTTTGATAATTCTGTTTTTGGTGAGAAAATAGAAGTGGGAGATAAGACAGAAAAAGAATTAGCAGAAGACCTTCCTATTGTTAAGATTGTGGATACTCTTATATCACATGCAATTTTTCAAGGAGCATCAGACGTACATATAGAACCTTGTGAGAATTCTTTAATCGTTAGATATCGCATCGATGGTATTTTACATGATGCGATGGTGCTCCCTAAAGATACTTCTCCGGGAATTGTGGCTCGTATAAAAGTGCTTTCAAATTTGAAGCTCGATGAAAAACGTCTTCCTCAAGATGGAAGATTTAAAATTGTAAATGAACAAGGTGGAGTCTCTTTTCGTGTCTCAACTCTTCCAACGTATTTTGGAGAGAAAACCGTTATACGTATTTTAAGAGAAAATTCTAAAGGTTTCTCACTCGAAGGACTTGGCTTTCATGGAGAAGCACTTGAAAGAATTCACAGAGGGATGAAAAAAAGGAATGGAATGCTTTTAACCGCTGGTCCTACAGGGTCAGGTAAAACTACTACTCTTTATACAATGCTTGATATATTAAATACTCCAGATGTTAATATTTCAACTGTCGAAGATCCTATTGAGTATCAGATGGCACGTATAAATCAGACTCAAACAAAAGCTGAGATAGGATTAACATTTGCCAATGGACTTCGAACTTTATTGCGTCAAGATCCAGATATAATAATGGTAGGTGAGATTCGTGACGGGGAGACGGCCTCCTTAGCAGTCAATGCATCTTTAACTGGACATTTAGTTCTTTCAACAATACATACGAATTCTGCTGCTGGAGCGATACCTCGTATGGTGGACATGGGGGTAGAGCCATTTCTTATAGTTTCTACAGTAAAAACTGTTATTGCTCAGCGTTTAGTTCGAAAATTTGCAGAAGAAAAAGAACAATATTTTTTAAATGATGTTGAATTAGAAGCTTTGAATAAAATTGTTAATTTGAATGTAGTATTAGATGCTTTAAAAAAGGAGAAAATAGTTGCAGAGACTGCGACATGGGATAAGGTACCATTTTATAGACCAAAACCAACTAAAGATAATCCAGATGGTTACAAAGGACGTGTAGGTATTCATGAGGTTTTTGAAGTCAGTAATACAATAAAAGAAATGATTTTAAAAGGTTCTTCGGCTGATGAAATTGAGAAAATTGCAAAAAATGAAGGTATGATGACTATGCTTGAAGATGGTATTTTTCTTGTAGCTTCAGGCATTACTTCTAAAGAAGAAGTTTTACGTGTTGTTTCAGAATAAGCTTTTTTAGTAAAATTTTATAAATGAAATTTAAATTTAAAGAACAAACTAAAGTAGGGGATGTGATTGAAGGAGAACAAGATTCTTCTGATATTTTTACTTTAGCTGGAGAAATAAGAGCCAGGGGTAACATTCCCGTTTCTGTAGAAGAATTAAAAATAAATAGTGGTTTAAATATGAATTTAAAAATATTTAGTGGAGTGTCTCTTTCAGAAAAGATAATGTTTACAAATAATTTAAGTGGGATGCTCTCTGCAGGTCTGTCTCTTACCCGTGCGTTGACAGTTCTTGAACAACAAACCTCGAATATTTTTTTTAAAAATATATTAAAAAGTTTGACCTCTGATATTAATAAAGGAGATACTTTATCTTCTGGTATGAAGAAATTTCCAGAAGTTTTTTCTGGGGTTTTTATTTCTATGGTTCACTCTGGAGAAGAGTCTGGAGGATTGCCAGGAACACTTAAAGAGATAGGTCTGACTCTTAAAAAAACCTATGACCTAAATAGGAAAATAAAAGGAGCAATGATATATCCAAGTGTTATAGTGGGAGCTATATTTATCATCGGAGTATTAATGATGATTTATGTTGTTCCAACTCTTACAAAAACTTTTGTAGATACAGGGGTAAAACTGCCAGCACCTACAAGATTTATCATTTTTATATCAGATTCATTAAAAGATCATTTTTTATTGTTCGTATTTATTATAGGATTAATTTCTAGTTTTAGTATTTTTCTTAGTAAATTTTCTTTGACAAAAAGGTATTTCGATTTATTTATTTTGAAAATCCCAATATTGGGAACTCTTATTAAAGAAATGAACACTGCTCGAACCGCTAGAACTTTATCCTCATTATTAGGTTCAGGAGTAGATTTAACTAAAGCTTTAATTATTACGGAAGAAGTTTTACAAAATATTCACTACAAAGAATTAATTCACAATTCGGTCAGTTGTATTGAGAAAGGTATACCATTATCTTTATCTTTTAAAGAACATACAAATCTTTATCCTGTGATGATGGGCGAAATGATGGAAGTAGGAGAAGAAACCGGTAAACTTTCTTCAATGCTTATTGATATTGCAACTTTTTATGAGAACGAAGTAGACGATAAAACAAAGAATTTATCTACTATTATAGAGCCTGTGCTTATGGTTTTTATTGGAGTTGCTGTAGGTTTTTTTGCTATAGCTATGATTAAGCCAATGTATACTGTTATGGATAGTATAAAGTAATGATATATGTTTAACAAAACAAAAATAAATAATTTACAAAAAGGATTTACCTTACTAGAAGTTATCATTATTATTATTATTATAGGAATTATTTCTTCTATTATATTAGTGAGTTTATCTAGTTTTAAAAATGAACAAATCTTAAAGAATACTTCTATAGATGTTGTATCATTATTAAATAAGGCGAGACAAAATACTTTATCATCAATAAATTCAAAGAATTATGGGGTACATTTTGAGACAAACAAAATGGTTCTTTTTGGTGGTCAATCATATTCACAACTTGATATTTCTAATGAAATAGTAATATTCAGTCCTGCTATATTGATACCCTCATTAAATGGATTAAATATTGGAGGAGGTAGTGATGTAATCTTTGATCGTTTAACAGGAGAAACTATAGGTGGTACAATAATATTACAGTTGTCATCTGATAATACAAAAATGAAAATAATTACTATTAGTAAAACTGGAATTATAAGTTCAAATTAAAATGATATTAAACAATAAAAACAAAAAAGGTTTTACTATAATTGAGGTTATTGTTGCTTGTACCATAATATCTATATCCATGTTTGCATTAATGGAGATAGCTCAAAAAGGTCTAACTTTATCACAATTTGCATTAAAAAAATCACAAGCAAGTCTTTTGCTTGAAGAAGGAGTTGAGGCTGTAAAATCTATTCGTGACAATAATTGGGCAAACATAAGTAGTCTTAGTTTAAATACAACATATTATCTATTTTTTAATAATTCTACAAAGAATTGGGTGTTGAATAATTCCAATGTTACTTCATTGAATGGCTATATACCCAGTTATCCTATCGACAGTGTCTTTCATAGAAATGTGACGATAAATTCTGTTAACAGAGATATAAATGATGATATTGTATCATCGGGGGGTACTCTTGACCCAAGATCTAAAAAAGTAGATATATCTGTTACATGGAACAGTGGTGGAATTTTAAATTCAAAAAGTATATCATTTTATATTTTTGATATTTTTAATTAATAAATTATGAAAAAGATTTTTTTTAAGAAAATAGTTTATAGTTTTAAAGAAAGTGGATTTAGCTTAATAGAAATAGTAATTTATTTAGCTATCTTTAGTATGATTTCTGTTGTAGTGATAAATTCATTTATAGTTGTTTTATCTTCTTTTTCTACTATTCGTACTAATAATGATTTATCTGATTCAGGTACCATGATCATGGAGAGAATTTCTCGTGAAATTAGACTTGCTAAGAACATAGATATAGCAAATACATCTTCTGATACTTTACAATTAAACAGTACAGATGTTTCTGGTAATAATATAATTATTAAATTTATAAAAGAGGGGAATGCTTTAAATATTTATAAAGATGGAACATTAGTTGGAAATTTATTGACTCAAAATATTATTTTTAACTCCATTTCTTTTAATCTGTTTTTTACTTCGAATACGGAAGGAGTAAAAATAGTTATTAACTTAGAAGATTCTAGAAGCAAAATAAATAAAAATGAAAACTTTTATGATACAGTAACATTAAGAGGAGGGTATTAAATAGTTGAAAATAAAATTACAAAATTAGAATAAATTAAATGCAAATAAATAATAAAATTAAATATAATACTGGAGCAGCAATGATGATAATTGTATTATTTTTTGTTTTTTTAAGTTTAACTATTTTAGTTGGTATTATTACTCCTACGGTTCGTGAATACAAGATAACATCTGATAATTTTAAATCAAAACAGACATATTTCTTAGCTGAATCAGGAGTTGAAGATGCTTTATATAGATTAAAAAATAGTAAATATATAAGTAATTCTGAAACTTTAGTTTTAGGTGATTCGCAGGCTATTACAACAGTGACTGATATTAATAGTGACCAGAAGCAAATAAGTACATTAGGAAGTATAGGGTCAGTACAAAGAAAGATAGATACAATAGTAAATACTGCAACTGGTATATCCTTTAATTATGGAGTTTTGACAGGGCAAGGCGGAGTTTATCTAGATAGTGGAATAATAAATGGAAGTGTTTATGCAAATGGCCCAATATCTGCTAGTTCATCAGGGAGCAACTCTATAAGCGGAACTGCTGTTTCTGCAAATAGTCCAGCTGGAGTTTCTGATCAGTTTAATGGATCTGGTATTCCTACTTATGATATATCTTTTGGAAATGCAAATGCAACACAAGATATAGCACAAAGTTTTCATACGGTAAGTTCTATGCCTATAAATAAAGTGAATATATATGTAAAAAAAATTGGTAGTCCTAGTAATGCAACTATAAATATTATGAATGATGTGAGTGGTAGTGTAGGTACGACAGTCGTAGTAACAGGAGTCCTTTCGGCTTCATCAGTTACTAATACTTACGGGTGGGTAGAAGTAGCATTTACAACAAATCCAATATTAGATACTTCTAAAACCTATTGGATTGTTATTGATGCAAGTACTTCAAGTTCTAAATATTACATAATTGGAGGAACAACAAATAATGCTTATATAAATGGATCAAGTAAAATCGGTCAGTTAGGTGGAATCTGGAATAATACAAATTCAAATTTAATAGATTATTATTTTAGTCTTTATTTGGGTGGTATATATGGTTCGATCGTAGGTATAAGTGAATGGAATCAATTACATATAGGGACAGTATCAGGAAGTGCTCAGGCACATAATGTAAGCTATGTAAATTCTACTGGTAATATATATTGCCAAGTTGGAAATGATAATAATAAATCATGTATTTCACAACCAGATCCAACATATATACCATTTCCAGTTTCAAGTGGAAATATAGAACAGTGGGAAACTGATGCATCAATTGGAGGTACCTATAGTGGTAATTATTCTGTAGGATATGCTGGAGCATCTATTGGCCCAAGAATTATTACAGGTAATTTGACTGTAGGTGGTGGTGGAACTATGAAGATAACGGGTACCATCTGGGTTAAAGGTAATCTTATGTTAAATGGAGGAAGCTTAACTAAATTATCTTCAAGTTATGGGTCAAATGATGGAGTTATAATTGTAGATGGAACAGTATCAATTTCAGGAGGGGCAAAAGCAATTGGATCTGGTACTACAGGTGGTTATCTTATGATTTTAACCAATAGTAATTCTGATACAGCTATTAGTATTTCTGGTGATGCAGGAGCTTTAGTCGCTTATGCTCCAAATGGCACTATTACTATTACTGGTGGTTCTGCTGTTAAGTCTGCAACAGGATATAAATTGAATTTAATTGGTAATTCAAATATTACTTATGAATCTGGTCTGATGAATAATAATTTTTCAAGTGGTCCGTCAGGGACTTGGAATATTTCTAGTTGGAAAGAAGTAGAATAACAGTTTTAGTAGTTTTATGTTATAATAGCAGTATGAATAAGATTATAGTTGCAAATTGGAAGATGAATCCACAAAGTAAATTTGAAGTTGAAAATATTTTAAAAGGTTTATCCATATTTACGAAAAATTTAAACAACATAGATATTATAGTTTGTCCACCTTCTCCATTCGTTTTTATAGCAGGAAAAGTTAAGAATAAGAAAATAGTTTTAGGTTCACAAAATGTTTTTTATGAAAAGGAAGGTTCTTTTACTGGTGAAGTATCTGTTTCTATGCTTAAAAATTTGGGAGTAGAATATATAATTATCGGACATTCAGAAAGAAGGATACTTGGAGATACAAATGATATAGTGAATAAAAAGATTTTAGCAGTATTAAAATCTAAAATTAATCCAATTTTCTGTATTGGAGAAAGTATGAGAGATATGAATGGTTTCTATTTATCTTTTATAAAAGAGCAGATTATTGAAGGATTGAAAGGTATATTAAAGTCTCAAGTCAAGAATATTATTTTTGCTTATGAGCCGATCTGGGCGATAGGGAGTAATGCAGAGAGAGGAGCAGTGCCTCAAGAATTTACCGAAATAAGAATTTATATTAAAAAGATTATTTCAGATTTATATGATATTAAGACAGCGAATATAGTTCGGATAATATATGGAGGATCAGTAAATCCTCTTAATGCAGAATCATTTATTAAAGAAGGTGGAGCCGATGGATTACTAGTCGGAAGGGATAGTTTAAATCCTAAAAAGTTTGGTGCGATTATTAATTTAGTTAAATAATATTTTATATGAAATCTATAAAAGATATACAAGATTTGAAAGGCAAGAGAGTAATAGTGAGAGTGGACTATAATGTTCCAATAAAAGAAGGTAAAATACTAGATGATTTTCGTATTAAAGCATCAGTTCCTACAATAGAATTTCTAAAGAAAAAGGGAGCAATCGTGATACTCATAGCTCATATCGGGGACGATGGAGAGAAAAGTCTAAAACCAGTATCCATAAGACTCAAGAAATTCATACCCAATCTTAACTTTATAGAGACTCCAGTATTCTCAGATAATACAAAGAATATTATAACAGGTTTGAAGAGTGGAGATGTAGTTTTACTTGAGAATATTCGTCGTGAAGTAGGGGAGAAAACAAACTCTCCATCTTTCGCAAGAGGGTTTTCTAGATATGCAGACATTTATGTAAATGATGCTTTCTCTGTATCTCATAGAGCTCACTCTTCTATTGTAGGTATTACAAAGTGTTTACCATCTTATGCAGGACTTCAACTACTTGAAGAAGTGAATAATTTATCGAAAGCATTTAATCCAAAGCACCCATTCTTATTCATACTTGGAGGATCTAAATTTGAAACTAAAATTCCACTTATAAAAAAATTCCTTCGTGAAGCTGATGAAGTATTCATAGGAGGAGCAATTGCGAATGATTTCTTTAAAGGTAAAGGATATGAAGTGGGTACATCTTTAGTAAGTGAAGGAAAAGTACAAGTCAAACCATTTTTCAAAAATAAGAATTTGATACTACCAGTAGATGTGGTTGTGACAAAAGACGGCAAAAGTCGCACAACAAAACCTTCTGAAGTTACAAGTAGTGAATGTATAGTAGATATAGGTAAGGATTCAGTAGAATCATTAAGAGTATTAATAGAGAAAGCAAGCTTTATACTTTGGAATGGACCACTTGGTAAATACGAAGCAGGCTTCGGTGGGTCAACTGAGAGTTTACTTAAAATAATTTCTAAGAGTAAAGCTAATAGTATAATCGGCGGAGGTGATACAGTAGCTTTAATCTCTAAATTAAAACTTGAAGATAAGATAGGCTTCGTCTCAACTGGTGGGGGAGCAACACTCGACTTCTTAGCCAAAGGCACACTTCCGGGAATAAAAGCCTTAAAATAAAAGATTTATTTTAAATGAGTTTTCTTGATAGTAATTAAATAAAACATTTCTGGGTATGCATATATAAATGCCAGAACGGTTTTTAGTGTGTGTTTTATTTTTCTAGTAATTGATATATATGATTGAGGGTGATGTATTGTATTTGTATTCTTAATCTCATTGTATTTATCAATACACATTTCTATTTCTTCTTTTTTATATAAATTAGGATACTTTTTTAAATTCTCAATAAGCTCATTTATAGTGATATATGTGTCAGCTACTTCTTTGTATGGTTTGTTCTGTCTAAAATTTAAAAGAAGAATTCTTTGTAGTACTAAGTATACACCTCCTCCTTTTTCTATAACTCTTAAATCAGTTTCTTTTTCCAGTTTTCTTACAAATTCTTTATTAAAAAGATACTTGATTGAGAAAAGGAATACATCTCTTTTTTTAAAATTAATATAATAAGCTATATGAGATAATTCGTGTAAGAAGAATCCTACTTGTTCTTCAAAAGGGACATCATAGAAAGATAAATTGATATTCTTGTTTTTATTTATAGTTATAGCATATACCCAATTACTTATTTTCCAATGCAGTGTGACTAGTGGTGGATATGCTCTTAGTGTATGTTGGACACCATGGAACGATGTTTCTTGTATGAGAATATAAATATTATTTAATTCAGGGAAATAAGTTAATGCTTCAGAGAAAGGTTTTATAAATATATTGGGTGATTTTTTATGATGCATTAAATTTATCATATATTTTATGTTTGTAATTATATTATATATTTAAGTTACAAATTTGTAAAAATTATATCGTATTATTTAAATTGTGTTACAATCATATTATGCCGAATGAAGTTGAATTACTTGATTTATTATTGAAAAATAGGGGAATCGAGGAGAAAGACAAAGAGAAATTTTTAAATCCTTCTTACGGAGAGCATCTTTATGATCCGTACTTGATGAAAGATATGGAGAAAGTTTGCGTACGAATATTTGAAGCAGTTGAAGCGAAAGAGAAGATTATGATTTATACGGATTATGATTGCGATGGTATTCCTTCAGCAGTTATAATGCATGACTTTTTTCATAAAATTGGTTATGAGAATTTTAGTATATATATACCAGATAGACACGATGAAGGCTATGGTCTTCATATAGATGCCATTAAGAAATTTATAGATGAAGAAGTAAAACTTTTAATAACTTTTGATTTAGGCATTACTGCTATCAAAGAAGTAGTTGAAGCGACAGCAGGGGGAATAGATGTGATAATTACAGACCACCATTTACCAAGTGAGGAAGGCTTACCAAATGCTTACGGTATACTAAATCCAAAGCAAGAAGGGTGCCAGTATCCAGATAAAATGCTCTGTGGTGCAGGAGTTGCGTATAAGCTCATACAAGCACTAATAGTGAAGTATGGAGAGTACTGGAATATAAGTAAGGGTTGGGAGAAGTGGTTACTTGATATGGTAGGTATTGCGACTCTTGCAGACCAAGTGCCACTTATAGATGAGAATAGAGTTTTCGCTTATTATGGGTTGAAAGTTTTGCAGAAAGGGAAGAGGATGGGGTTGGTAGAAATTTTCAAAAAAGCGAATGTGGATATAAAACTTCTTAATGAAGAGGACATAACTTTTACTCTTGCTCCTCGTATCAATGCTGCCTCTAGAATGGATGATCCGATGATTGCATTCCAGATGTTGAGCGCTACTGATCCAGTACTCGCGAAAATATCAGCAGATAACTTGGCTAAGATAAATGATGAAAGGAAAATAATTGTGGCTCATATCATGAAAGAAGTTAAAAAAGTACTAAGTAAAAGAGAAGATAAAAAGGTGATAGTTATAGGGAATCCAGAATGGCGTATAGGAGTACTGGGAATTATCGCTTCAAAAATTGTTGAAGAATATAAAAGACCTGTGTTCGTATGGGGGTCAGATGGCAGTGATGAACTCAAAGGTTCTTGTAGATCATATGGTGATACAAATTTAGTAGAGATGATGAGTAGTTTGCCAGAGAATAGCTTAACGGGTTTTGGTGGACACAAAGGTGCAGGGGGGTTCTCAATCTCTCATGATGAGATACACTTTTTAGAAGAAAGAATTTTGAAAGTTTATGGAGAGATAGAAGTTATAGAAGAAGTAATAAAAGATGGAGTAGAAGTATTTATAAATATTGATGATGTAAACTCTCCTAATTATAGTGTGATAGAGAAGCTTGCTCCTTATGGAGTAGGGAATCCTAAGCCAAAATTTCTTTTTAAAGAATTACCAATATATGCAGTCAAAGAATTTGGAAAAGAGAAAAATCATTTGGAGTTGAGTTTTTTAAATAGTAAAGGTAAACAAGTAAAAGCAATAGCATTTTTCAAAAATAAAGAAAGTTATAGTAATATTTCAGTAGGGGAAAGAATAAACCTAGTAGCGACTTTTGAAAAAAGTACTTTTGGTAGAAAAACAGAATTAAGATTAAGAATTGTGGATATTATATGATAAAATAATAAAGTTGGAATAAATAAAGTTCTATGAGCAATGGTCTGGCACCGATCCCATCTCCCTCGTCTGAGGACCTTGCGAAGAGAAGCTTTATTTATTCCAACTCTAACAATAAATTTTATGAATAAAAATTTAGAAATATATACAGACGGATCATCACTTGGAAACCCAGGTCCTGGAGGCTGGGGGACTGTTGTAGTTGAGGATAATAAAATAATAAAAGAGATAGGTGGAAGTGATAAGGATACGACGAATAATCGCATGGAGTTACAAGCTACGATAGAAGCTCTTAAATATATGAATAAACATTATCATGAGCATACTGTGACTATATATGCTGACTCAGCTTATGTCTTGGGAGGTATTACAAATTGGATTTTTGGGTGGGAGAAGAATGGGTGGAAGACATCAAAAAAGGATCCAGTTTTAAATCAAGATTTATGGAAAGAATTAATCGAGCAAGTACGAATATTTAAAGGGAAAATTATTTGGCAGAAAGTGAAAGGACATTCTGGTCATGTATATAATGACAAAGCAGACGAAATAGCGACAACTTTTGCTGGTAGTCAGAAATAAATTATTCGCTTGTTTTAGATTTTTTTAATAGCTTCTTTCAAAATGCACACATAATTTTTTACTAAAAATTTGCTCTGCTCGGCTCGTCAGCCTGCGCAAGGCATTTTTCAAGAACTATTATAAAAAATCTATACGGGTAAATTACTTTTATTTATATGTCTAAAAGAGAAATTGTAATAATTTTTATTTTAATAATAGTTGCTATTGTGCGATTTTTATTTTTTATACCGAAGGTTCCTAGTTTTATAAATGTAGTAGGGAAGAGTGTGTTTTTAGTAGGAATTGTTAATGAGGACCCAGATATTCGTTTGAGGAATAAACATTTAAATATTAAAATTGATAATCAAGATATAAATATTTTAGTCTTTGTCGGTAGGGATGTTGATGTGTCTTACGGAGATAAAGTAGAAGTGAAAGGAGTTTTAGAAGAGCCTGAGAATTTTATAACAAATACAGGTAAAGAATTTAATTATAAAAGATATCTTTCAAATAAAGATATTTATTATTTAATTAAAAATGCTGATATAAATATAATTTCAAGAGAGAGTGGAAATAAATTAAAATCACTTTTATATAGAGTAAGGAATTCATTTATGAAGAATATAAATGATGTTATACCAATGCCAGAAAGTGATTTAGCAAATGGCCTCATCCTTGGAGCAAGGGGAGGTTTTGATGAAGATATAAAGCAAGATTTTATAGAGACAGGTACTATACATATCATAGCTTTATCTGGTTATAATGTATCTATCGTCGCGGATGGAGTTATGAAAACTTTCAGTTTAATCTTCTCAGAAGTTGTATCTATAGTTCTCGGTATGTTCGTTATTTTATTATTTATAATAATGACAGGGGCGACTAGTACTGCAGTTCGAGCTGGAATAATGGCAACTATTATGCTTTTAGGTAGAATGACAGGCAGAAAATATCTCGCAGGTAGAGCTTTAATAATAGCAGGATTAATAATGATTGCATTTGACCCAAGAGTTTTAACCGACATGTCATTTCAATTATCTTTCATTGCCACAGGTGGAGTATTATTTGTAACACCAAAAGTTATAGGTTGGTTTAGAATTTTACCACTTCGTTTTGGTTTTAGAGAAATGGTGGCAACTACTGTCGCGGCGACTATTTCAGTATTACCAATACTACTTTATCTTACAGGTGTATTTTCTATAGTTTCATTGCCGACAAATATTTTAATATTATTATTCATACCACTTGCAATGCTTTTTATATTTATAACAGGTATTTTTGGTTTTATTTCTCCAGTATTATCTATACCATTTGGATATATATCATACCTAATACTTTTATACATATTATCTGTAATTTCATTCTTTGGTTCATTATCATTTGCAAGTATATCTATCCAATCTTTTCCACTAATATTAACTATTTTTATTTATATATTATTACTCTGGTGGGTATTTAAGAAAAATAATAATTAAGAATTTAGTATTTGATAAAAAAATACAGACCAAATTGACTACGTCAATTTGGTCTGTATTTTAATGGTTTATTATAAAGAATTTTTATAATTTTCTTCAATAGCCTCCCAATTTATATTTGCAAAAAAGCTTTCTACATAATTTTTCTTTTCTGCTGGAGTATAGTCTAGATAGTACGAATGCTCCCACATATCTAAAGCAAGAATGATAGAACAACTTGCAAGGTGGCCCAATTGTTGCTCATCTACCCACTGGGTGAATAAATTATCTGTTTCTTTATCATAGTAAAGCATTGCCCAGCCTACTCCACGAGTTAAAGCTAAAGCTTTGAAATTTTCTAACCAAGACCCAAAAATTATTCCACTTTTTTCTATTGCATTTTTAAGTTCCGAATTCTCAGATATTTGTTTGGGTTCTCCTGATAAAGAAGAGAAGTAGTACTCATGATTTCTCATTCCTCCGAATTCAAAACTAAAACGTCTATGAAGCTCACTTAGTATATAAGCATTTGTCATTCCATCAATTTTTAATTCATTTATTTTATTCAATACTAGGTTTGAATTATTTACATAACCTTTGTATAGTTTTAAATGCTCCTCAATAGTCTTACCTGAGATACCTTTTAATTCTTTGATATCAAATGTTTTTATTTTAAATGTTTCCATAGTATTTGTATATTTGTATTTAAATAGTTCCTCTCAGAGAGTCCGGATAAATTTCTGCTGAAATTTTTCTCATTGCTCGGCTCGACAGCCTTGCGCACGCCTCTCAGATAGGACTATTTAAATACAAATATTTATTAATCTAAATTAGTGTTAATATATGAAGTATAACATGAAAAATATAAAAAAATATCTTCCATATTTACTTATTATTTCATTATTTATTTCCACTTTATGTTTGTGGTTTTTTGTATTTAAACATAGGGATAGTAATTATCTAAAAGTTGTATTCTTGGACGTTGGTCAGGGTGACTCTATCTACATAGAAGCTCCTAATGGAAGACAATTGCTTATCGATGGAGGACCTGATGCTAAAGTACTTTCAAGCTTGGCAAAGGTTATGCCTTTTGCTGATCGCTCTATCGATATGATAGTCGCTACTCATCCAGACCAAGACCATATCGGAGGATTCCCATTATTAATGGATACTTATAAAGTAGGAAGTATTATAGAGAATGGATCTGTTTCAGATTCAAAAGCTTATCTTAGTTTAGAGGATAAAATAAATAAAAGAAAAGTACATAAAATAATTGCAAAAAGAGGAATGCATATAATAATAGATGAAAAGAGAAATATATATTTTGATATTTTATATCCAGATCGGGATATTAAAAACTTTGATACCAATGACGCATCGATAGTGGGGAAGCTAACATATGGAGAAAATTCTTTTATGTTTACAGGAGATGCAACCACTTATACTGAGAATTTGATAGAATGGAATGAAAAAGATAGTACCCTTTATGCTGATGTATTAAAGTTAGGGCATCATGGCTCTAGAACTTCATCGAGTGAGTTGTGGCTTGAGAAAGTAAGTCCAAAAGTTGCTATTATCTCTGTCGATAAAGGGAATAAGTATGGTCATCCACATAAAGAAATTATTGATAGATTATTAAATCTTCATATACCATTTCTAAGTACAGCAGATAAGGGTAATATAATGTTTGAAAGTGATGGGAATAAGTTAATTTATTAATATTTTGTATAGAAAATAAAAATCACGATTTGTATCGCGATTTTTATTTAATGATTCCTGCTTTTTTTAGTACGGTGTATGCTCCATGCTTATTGATAGTTTTAATAGCTTTAGTTGATATTGTAAGAGGGAAATACTTTTTAAGTTCAGGAACGTATATACGCTTTTTCTGAAGATTAGCATATTTGCGAACCATACCTGTAGGGTTGAACTTGGTAGCACGAACAACGTTCGAGTATCCACCTCCCATAATTGATCCCTTTTTTGTTATATCACAGACTTTTGCCATATGTGACTTCCATGCTATCATATAGTTTATATAAATGCAATACATTAATATAAATGCATTTGAAAAATATATAAAATGATTGATGGAATATTCTATGTAATTGTGCTTATTATGTCTGTAGTTGTCCATGAAGTTGCTCATGGATATACAGCATACCTTTTGGGTGACAATACTGCTAGAAATAGTGGCCGTCTTACTCTTAACCCTATAAAACATTTAGATATTTTTGGTTCTGTGCTTCTTCCACTCCTTTTAGTATTATCTAATGCTGGTTTTGTTATTGGATGGGCAAAACCTGTACCTTATAATCCAGAAAATCTTCGTAATGGAAAAAGTGGAACTTTTCTGGTTGCAATTGCAGGGATATTAACAAATTTAATAATTGTAATTACTTTTGGCCTCCTTATAAGATTACTTGTCTTTTTAGGAATTTCATTATCAGTTTCATTTTTTAAAATTACATTTATTATAATAATATTAAATATGGTTCTTGTATTATTCAATTTAATACCTATTCCTCCTCTTGATGGTTCAAAAGTATTATTTTCATTCTTACCTTATAAGTACAGACATATTGAAAATTTTCTTGAAAAATGGGGAATGTTTCTATTACTTTTTTTTATAATTTTTCTTTGGAATAAAGTTTCTCCAATTATTTTAATCTCATATCATTTCCTTACAGGAATTTAATATTTGTTCTTTCCTTCTCCCGATACATATGTTAAAATAAATTAGATAAAATCTACTTTTTTCTATATTTTATCTAAAATATTTAATTAAAATAATGCAACTCAAATTATTAAAATCTAAATGGCCTAAACTACTATCAATTATATTCTTTATATCACTATTTACTGCATACGTAAGTACTTTTGCTGTATTCTCTCCTGGAGAAACACTAAACCCTAACTGTGCACCAGGAGCAGTAGATTGCACCGTATCATTATCATCTATGGTTTATCCATCTTTTGGTATTCCTAACTCTACAGGGAGTAGTTGGGGAACTTCATATACTACTACGGGGAGTGGGACAAATATTGTATTAAGTAATTCACCTACATTTACTGGAACTGTATTAGGAATAACCCCTGCAATGGTTGGGTTAAGTAATGTTCCAAATTTATCATTTTCTGGATTTAATACAGGAGATGAAACTAATTCAACTATTAAAACAAAGTTAGGAATTGCATCTATTTCTACTGATGGATATTTAACTTCAATAGATTGGAATGTTTTTAATAATAAACAATCTATACTTGTTTCAGGTACTGATATCAAAACTATTAATGGTACCTCTATTTTAGGATCAGGTGATTTGGTAATTAATGGAATGTTAACAGTAGGGGATTCATCTATTGCAGCAGGTGTATCAGGAAGAATACTTTATAATAATTCAGGAACTTTAGATGAAATGAGAACGACAGGAACTGGTACAGTATTATCTTTACAGACTTCTCCTGTATTTATAACTCCAACATTGGGAGTAGCAACTGCAACTTCAATTAATGATTTACCATTATCACAAGATAATTATGATTATAATGTAAAGATAGGAAAAGAAGCAGGATTGTATCTAGTTTCTTATGCACAGTATAATACATTTGTAGGTTACGAAGCAGGGAGATCAAGTTCAACATATAGTACCAATAATGCAGATTTTAATACAGCAATGGGTTATAAGTCTCTATATAATAATAGGACAGGTTATGGAAATACTGCAATTGGTGGTCAATCTTTAACCTCTAACACTTCAGGTTCTTATAATTCTGCCCAAGGGATTTCTTCATTAGTTTCTAACACTTCAGGTTCTTATAATTCTGCCCAAGGAGTATTTTCATTACAAAATAATAATTCTGGTTCTTATAACACTGCTCAAGGATATTTATCTCTATCTTTTATTTCTTCAAGTTCTTACAATATTGCTCAAGGTTATTCTGCAGGTTCATATATAGCAGATGGTTTTAATAATAATACGAATGGAAGTAATTCAGTTTTTATAGGAGCTAAGACTAAAGCCAATTTAGATGGAGAAACTAATGAAATCGTCATCGGCTACGATACCACCGGTAACGGAAGTAACACTACTACTATCGGTACAGGCAACGTCCTATACGTAGGAGGAATATCTATATCCACAGATAGTTTAGTAGCAAGATTTACAAATAATTCTGG
>CAIOXR010000028.1 GCA_903862375.1 uncultured bacterium | reverse complement strand
TTTTTTTCTTAATTTTAAATAAAACTTCTCTTCTCAAGGCTTCATTTATAACACTTATTTTATATACATTACTTGCATTATTTTATTGGAAAATATTTCCTAGTTTTTTATATATATCATACGTGAAAGGATTTTTTGTTGCTTTTGATATATTAATAATAATATTCGGTGCAATTTTCTTCTTAGAGATTTTGAAAGATCTTAAAATTATAAATAATATTTCATATTATCTAGAACATTTATCAAAAGATTATCGAGTTCAGATAATTGTTATCGCTTGGTTATTTGAAGCATTTTTAGAGGGTACTGCAGGGTTTGGTACACCAGCAGCTATAGCCGTACCATTACTCATTGGACTCGGTCTAACTCCTATAAGAGCATTAATAGTAGGACTTTTGGGGAATAGTACTGCAGGAGTTTTTGGGGCAGCAGGCACCCCTATAGCTGTGGGTTTTGCTGAATTAAATACTTTTTCTGTACCATTTATTTCGTCAATACTAAATTGTGTTGGTGTTATTGTTCCAGTATTTATGCTTTGGGAAATAACAAGAGGTAGAGAAAATAGGAAAAATGAATTTATGGATGCTTTACCTTTTGCAATATGGTCAGGTGTAGTATTTGTGATACCATCTATCTTCTTTGCTAGATTCTGGCCAGAATTTCCTTCTATATTTGGAGCAACTGCTGGTTTGATACTTATAGTCATAACTACAAAGTTGCGTATTTTTGTTCCTAAGGTAAGTCTAAGCTTAAAGAATGAAAGTGAACTTGTATCTACAATGACAGCATTTAAATCATTTTTACCTTATATCATATTAGTAGTTTTATTAATTTTAGGGAAAGTGTTTTTAGGAAAGATTGGTATATCTATACCATTAGGATTTAAATATGTATTTAACTTATTTAATCCTGGTTTTGCTTTTATTACTGCTGGGTTGATTGTATTTATGATTTGGAAAAGTCAAAAGAAAATATTGTTTGAATCGATAAAAGTTTCTTTACTTGGTGCTATTGGTCCATTTTTAGTTATAGTATCTATGCTTGCTATGGTTCAAGTTATGATTAACTCTGGACAAAATACTTCTGGTCTTTCTTCTGCGATATATATTATTGCAAAATATTTTGAGACATCATTCCTACCATTTTTTGCACCATTTATAGGAGCATTTGGAGGTTTTATTACTGGAAGTGTTACTGTTTCAAATATATTATTTGGTAATTTATTTTATACTGCATCAAGTGGACTTAGTTTGAATTCTCAAACAGTATTATCACTTGGAATTGTAGGAGCTGCAGCTGGAAATATGATAGCTCTCGCAGATATCCTTACTGCAGAAGCAGTAGTAAGAGTAAAGAATTCAGAAATACAAATATTAAAGGGTGTATTCATACCTTGCATTATATATCTCATACTCGTTGGTTTAATAGGAATGATATTTTTCTAATATGTATATTAAGGTAAAGGTAAATGTAGGTGCAAATAAAGAAAAAATAGAGAATAAATCTCTCGATAGATATATAATTTCAGTAAAAGAACCTCGTGAAAGGAATTTAGCAAATACTAGAATTCGCGAGATAATTGCTCAAATATATAAAGTTAATCTGAATTCTGTTCGTATAATAAGTGGTCATCAAGGTCAAAGCAAAATATTATCAATCAATATATAGATTATATTTCTTGTATATATTTGATATAGTATATGT
>CAIOXR010000027.1 GCA_903862375.1 uncultured bacterium | reverse complement strand
GGTTAAAAAAGAACTCAGTTGTAGTTATTGTGTCAAATAAACAGCAAAAAGTTATATATGAGGGTTTTAATAAAGTAAAAAGTTTTAAGGTGGGGAAAAGAAAGATTATTATGTTGAGTCCACAATAGCCATTCGAATATCTTTCCAAGTTCGGAGCAATTTGCATATTATATTACGAAATTGTATTTCGATATTAAGGATGATATACTTAGGCATTAAAAATAATTGTTAGTTTTCCTTTAATTTACGATATAATACAATATAATATATGAATACAATTGATAATTTGAAAGATAAAGTTTTAATTCTTGATTTTGATCACACTTGTTATGATACCGATGATTTTCTTTTTGCTGAGATCAGGCAACCAATGCTAAATAATTTTAAAATACCTGTAGATATTTGGGAAAAATCTTATAGAAATGCTGCAAATATAGGTTACTCGCTTGAACAACATAGAGAAGAAATTATCAAAATTGCTAGCTCTTCACCTTGTTCACTTAGTGATATACAAGAATTAGATAAAAATATTAATTTTAGTAAATATCTATATCCTGAAGTAATTACTGTTTTAAAAAAAGTTAAAGATATGGGCTATAGAATTATGATTCTTTCTTTTGGTCAGATTGATTGGCAGAATAAGAAAGTTTTTGGTTCAGGGATAGATAAATTCGTAGATAAAGTAGAGTATGTAACTGCAGATGAGAATAAATCAAAAGCTGATTCTATTCGTGAGTATGCACTTGGTCCGAATGAAGTTATATTTGTCGACAACAAGGGAAGCAATCTAGATATGGTAATAAGTGAATTGCCATACGTAACTACTTATCATATAAATCGTGTCCCAAATGATGCTATGTATTTTGGAGATGATGAAAATATCCGTATTAAGTATTTGGAATCACGAATGATAGCAGAAGCCAAAACAAAATTTAATCATAAACAATGTTCTTCACTTGAAGAAATTATTTATTAAATCTATGGATGTAGAAGAAGTAATATCTAAATACTTTTCTGAAACTAAAGATATCTCTATTAAGAGAATTAATAATGGGTCAATAAATACTACCTATTATTTGAAAATAATAAAAGATTCTAGTATTGAAGAGTATATCTTGCAAGAGATGAAAGATATGTTTGACGTATCTATGATGGAAGATATAGAAGCTGTAACGAATCATTTGAGCTCAAAGGGTATCTTAACTCAAAAAGTAATTAAGAGTAAAGAGGGTGGTCTATTTGTCAGAGATAGTAAATCTTGGTGGAGAATGCTTTCATATATAAAAGGTCAAACATTTTCTGAAATTACCACTATCAATCAAGCGAAAGAAGCAGGCAAGCTTATCGGTACTTTCCATAATGCATTAAGTGATTTTAATTATAATTTTAAGTTTAAACTTGAGAATTTTCACAACACATTATTCTTTATGAATAAACTGGAAAAAGTTTTAGAGAAGAATATAGATACTGATAAGTATAAAGAGTTAAAAACACTTGCAGATAGTATACTTAATTCTTATAAGAATCTTAATGTGATTCCGAATCTTCCGAACCATATTATCCATGCTGATTTAAAGATTTCAAATATTGTATTTGATGATACAAAAGAGAAAGCTATCGCACTTATCGACTGGGATACACTTATGTATAGTACGATTGCAGTTGAGCTTGGGGATGCACTACGTTCATGGTGTCTGATAGGAGGGGAGGATGTAAGTGAGGCACATTTTAATAATGATTTCTATGTGAATGCGTTGGATGGCTATATCTCTACTGCGAAGTTCCTTACTTCACAAGAAAAGGATTCTATACCTTACGGAGTCAAACTTATGGCACTTGAATTATCAGCACGTTTTACGATTGATGCATTTGAGGAGTGTTATTTTAATCTAGATTCTTCCAAATACACAAACTTATTTGAGCAACAGAAAAAGAGAGCTCAAAACCAATACGACTTTTATAAAGAATTCGCTACTATTTATTAGTGTTTAATATTTCTAATACTTTTTGCATTAGATTGTCTGCAGGTAAGAATTTACCCAGAAGTGGTATATAGAAACTTCCATTTACTCTACTTTTATCAGCTGATATTGGCATACCACTTTCATTGAGCATTTCTTGGTCATTATAATTATCTCCAATCGCCATTATGTTTTCTTTTTTTAATTTAAAGATTTTAGCAATACTTTTAATACCGAGAGCCTTTGTTTGTTCTCCTTTAATTAAGATATCATAGGCTTCGCCGTTCCAAACTGTTGTTAGACGAGGGTCTTTCTTTACTAGATCTTCAATCTTTTTAACTCTATCTTTACAATGAATAGTGATGATAAATTCTTTTGGTTCAAAACCTTTAACATCAGGATTATTTTCTGAAACTTGTTTTAATAATGGATATATTTTATGAAAATATTCAAAACTGTTTATATGTTGATATATTTTACCTTGGTACCAAGTAGCACTACCATTCTCATAAGTAAGACTTACAAAAGGTAGTATTTCCCTGAACATTTCTTGAAGCATATAGAGGCCTCTACCAGAACTTATGTTTATTAGTAAACCTTTATTATATAATTCCTTTATTTGCTCGATCTGCTTTTTTGCAATTACTTTTGTTTGTAATGTAGTTATATTTCCTACTTGCTTAATCTTTGTACCACGAGGAACCAAAACTCCATCTACATCAAAAACAATTACTTTAACTTTATTAATATCATTTTTTGTCATTTCATTTAATGGTTTCATATAAATAATAATAATCTTTTTACATTTTTAGGTCAAATATTGCACGAGTATAGTTGGTTTGACAATAAATATATTTTACAATAATATTTACATATGCCCAGAATAGAAAGTTATTCACTTAAAAATGATTTACTCAAAGCAGTAAAAGATAATATTTCTGTTGATGAAGATAGAAATGTTTGTATTCCTATTCTGACATTAAAAAAAGCTGGTCATATACTAGGTGGTGGTGGTCAACATTTAGTGATGTCTAATCCAGATAATCCAGACAAAGAAGTATTAGCTTTTGTCTATAATGAGAGTCTTACAGAAGAACACGCTAAACAAATCTATTACAGCCAAAAGATTATGAATACTCTCTTTCCTCATAATTTTCCAAAGATATATGCCGTTACAGCAGGATCAATATTGGATGAATCAGGTGAAAAAATTCCAGTTGAGATACGACAAAAAGTAGTAGGAAAAGAACCCAAAGATATTACAGAATTATATCAGACAAATATAAATAAAACATTAAAAAATCAAATTCCTATCAAATATCCTTTTTCAAAAGTTTTTGATTTTTATGAAGAAATGGGTTTGGAAAATTATAATGGTGATCATAGGGGTAATTATATTAATGCTGATGATGGGGGACAATATTTTGTTGATATTTTATTTGAAGATAATAAGGATCTTTTATCTTTACTAAATCTTGATCCAAATAAATTACAAATTTATTTATTG
>CAIOXR010000026.1 GCA_903862375.1 uncultured bacterium | reverse complement strand
ATGGAAAAGAAAAAAGTCAGTAAGGGTTTGAGTAGTGGTCAAGTTGTGGGTATCAGTGCGACGGTTGCAGCAGTCGGAGCAGCAGCATACATTCTTTTTGGTCCAGAAGGTAAAAAACATAAAAAAGCTATCAAAGGATGGGCAGTAAAGATGAAAGGAGAAATTATTGATAAATTAGAAGATGTAAAAGAGATTACAGAGCCTGTCTATCATAAGATTATAGATTCAGTATCTGCTAAATATTCTAAAATTAAAAAAGTAGATCCTAAAGATTTAGAAGTTGCTATTGCAGAAGTGAAAAAGCATTGGAATACAATAATGAAAGATGCTAAATCAAAGAAAAAGATTAAAAAGTAGAGCGAAAAAGCAAAACAAAAACCTTAGAGCTATAGCTCTAAGGTTTTTGTTTTGCTTTTTCGCTTCTAAAGGCTATTTTGCTTAATTTCACAAAAAGAAAAGGCCTAGGAGTCAATTCTTTATTCATATAAAGGAGTGGCTCCTCGGCCTTTTGGCTTTTAGGAACGAAAGAACGTATTAATATTATTTAAAATAAATGATATTAATAAGAATGATCTAACTTCTTATTGGAATTAACTTTTGTATTCTCCTCTATCATGAGAAAGTAATTCAATAAGGTAACTCGAGTACCATTATACACTAATAAACATTAAAGCAAAATTATTTTGTGGATAACTGATAAAATATTTTTGTTATTTAGTATATTTCTTGCTGATAGCACTGTTTACAGTAAATTACTTCAGGCCTGTTAGGATCATAGTTTGTTTTAAATTTATTTGTGCATTCAGAACCATGGTTGTGATCTTTATTTGAACACATACATTGCCTTTCCCAAAGTTTCCATGGATTTCTTCTTTCTAGTCGTTTATAGTAACGACAATTTGGACATTCTCTAGGGAGTGGTATATTCATTTGTCTATAAAAATTCAACTCTTCTTCTACAATTCGGTATCCATTTGTACATTGATGCATACATTTAGCTTCATGTTTACATAATATTATTTCATCCAAAATATCATCCGTAGTATCTTTTATATTATTTGGTAGATCAGAATTTATAATTGTACTTTTATAATCTTTATTTTCCATATCTCTCCATTCATAACCTTGGATTAGTGCTTCTTCTTTAGTTAATGGGAATTGTTCTATTGCCAATGTTTCATTATATGCAACTTGAGAAATTTCTATGGGAAAATACTCTCCATATTTATATCTTCTTCCTATTTTATCTATATATGGCATAGAATTCATATGTTCAATTATTTTGGATTTTAATTCTTTATACTGTTCTTTGGTATATTGTTTGTTTAGTATACAATAACTTTTTGAAGATAGACCAACACATCCAAACAAGTTCTCTGAAATTTTACACATACTACAATATTCATTATTATGTCCACCTTTCAAACGATCAGAAAATTTAGAATCAAAGTTTCCGCCACTACCTCCACTTGTAACAAGTTCATATAATCTTTCTCCTCTACCAGCTACAGTAATATCATAAGAATCGGAACATATATTCATTAAAAAAGCACAGAATTTTAAATTTTCACATCCTGAAACATTAAAAGATTCTTTAACATTTTTAGAATTTTCAACTGCATTTCCAGTACAGTCTTCTGATTTTATTATATTTGCAAAGCAATGAATTGAATCTGTACTCATGATTCTATATTCTTCTTTTAAATCTTCAGATATATTTACATCTCCCATATTTAATTCAGAAAGCTTTTTTAAATAATCTTCTCTTGAAAGTTGCTCATTTCGAAAAAAATAACTTTTATTACGTAAATTAGTACACATAAAACAATTTAGACAATTTGAACAATTAAATAGAAAGGAAGAGTTTACGCATTGATGAGAATCAGTTAAATATATACACTTATAATTTTCATTAGAATTTACCATTTCATAACAAAGCTCATTTTTCTTTATGTTGTAACAATCTACACACATTTTATTATATTTGTTAACAAGATAGCTATAGTAAATGTTATCAGATCTAACTACATTGTATGAAAGATATGAATAAGAAGAAAAAGAAGTAGAGTTTGAATATTCGCACCCAAGACCATTGTTATTTGAGTGTCTTATATGTAATTGAGGTATTTTTGCACGCAATTCTTTGAATTGTTGCAGGAATGGTTTTGAAAAATCAATATCTGTTCCATAATCCATTGGATCCCAATCTTCACTAAAATAACACTTAGTACAATAAGCGATACATCTAGATTCTGGGGCATATATTGAAATCATTGAATCTTTACATTTATTGCAATTCCTTCTATATAAAGTGCGGATATTGTATGAAGCAAGCCTTCTTTGAAGACGACAATCTGGGCAAAAAGTTGGTGGCGGAACATTTACTTTTTCATAAAAAGAAAAATCCTCAACTTCAATAAAAAAGTCTTTTTTACAATTCTGGCAAGATTTAATTTCTGGGTTCATAAATATATTTTATTATAATTTTAATTATGTAGTATTATATTAAATTAATAGGTTTATTATTAATCCAAGCTTCAATATTATCAATCATCATATCATTTGCTTTCCTTTTCTCTGAGTCTGTATTCCAAGAAATATGTGGTGTCACTTGTATTTTTGGATGATTTAATAGATTTAGATATTCAGTGTCATTTACTTCTCCAACTTCAGAACTAGCAGAATCATCGATAGCACCTATTAGTATTTCTTCATCTAATGCTTCTTTAAGTGCTTTTATATCATAAGTTTGTGATCGTGATGATGAGATAAATAGGGAACCCTTTTTCAAAGAACTGAAAAACTTTTCATTGAGTAATTCTATCGTCGTTTCATTGGTACTTAAACAATTAGCAATAATGTCTGCATTATGAATAGAATCTATTATATTATCTCCTTTTTTAAAAAAGGTTATTTTCATTCCAAAACTTTCACATATTTTTCCTAATTGTTTTCCGATATTACCAAAACCTAGTATTGTTATATTTTTATCATACAAACTTGTTGTAATTCTTAATATATCGTCTTTAGTTAAATTTGTAACTCTGTTCAACTCATCTAATCTTCTAAAAAACATTAACATCATACCTATAATCCACTCAGAAACAGCCTCTTTGTTACATCCTGGTGAATTTGAAACAACTATATTTTTTTCTTTTAGTTTAGTCTTATCTAAAAATTCAATTCCAACATAAGGAAGTGAAATAAATACATTTTCAAGTTCATATACTTTTTTTGATTTCATACCATATATTCCAGTACAAATAATATTAGCTTCTTTGCATCTTCTCAGCCATTCATCTAGTGTTTCTGGTGAGTTGTTATAATAAATGACATCTCCTAGTTTGTTTAGTCGCTTTATCTGGTCTTCGTACAGGTTTAGTTCTTTAGTTACAACTATTTTCTTCATTTTTCTATTATACCAATTTTATGATAAATTATGAATAATAGACAAATATATTAACTTATTGTAGTTTTTAAAATAACTAAATATGAACTATTTTATTTTCTTGAAATGAATTATTATGGATTCCCCATGTTATCGTTATAGTTGGTATTTTAACAATTTGAGCCTCTTTAACATCACCAAGTGAATCTGTTATAAAAAGCAATTCATCTTTACTCACATCATACCTATCTTCTATGAGTTTTAATTTTTCTATTTTACTTTAATTCAATTTTTTTAAAAAAGATTAGAAATCATTATCAATAAAATTATCTTTTAATCTATTATATTTATACCAACCATCTATTGTTGAATTATAGATAATTCAAAAAAATCAAATATAAAGGTGTTTATTTTTTGTTTTATATTTTTTTTAGATTTCCATTAATAATAATTGGAAACATTCCGTATAATTCTTCTACAAAGTTAGATGTTGTATCAATTGGATTTAATATATAAATAGGTTTCTTTAAATAAAAAGCTAAGTTCATTTCACCTAACACAGCTCCTCCTATATAACCATATTTACCATTTTTATTATAATTAGTTACTAAAATACAATCACCTTTTTCTATTTCATTAAAATGTTTTCTTGTTAAGTATGCTTTCCTTTTATAATCACAAGGATTTTTATGCCAAGTTTTATATAATTCTGGATTAAAATTATTAGCTTGCTTCATTTTTTTCGCATTTAATGGAATAACAACTTTAAATCTTAAATCTTTCAGTTGTTTTTCAATTTCAAAAATTTGTTTATAAAAGGAAGTACTAGAGCATATAACTATCGTTTTACTTTTTTTATTTTTCATATTATTTTATAAATT
>CAIOXR010000025.1 GCA_903862375.1 uncultured bacterium | reverse complement strand
ATTAAGTTATAATACATGTATTATGCAACCAAAAACAAAAGTAATAGCAACTATTGGGCCTACAAGTAGTACAAAAGAAGTAATACTTAATCTTATAAAACACAACTTAAGTATTGCCCGGCTTAATTTTTCATGGGGTACACATGATGA
This sequence comes from uncultured bacterium, assembly GCA_903862375.1. GTDB lineage: Bacteria > Patescibacteriota > Minisyncoccia > Phycocordibacterales > UBA9973 > UBA8515. Next base: position 1,639 of record CAIOXR010000025.1, on the reverse strand, counting down.
TCACAAAAAAATTATTGACACAATAAAAGAAGCCTCTATAGAGACTGGTAATAAAATTGAAATTATTCAAGATTTATCTGGGCCTAGAGAACAAGTAGGAAGTGAACATCATTTTGGTGGAGAAGAAAAAGGTGAAGTAATTACTGAAAAAGATAAATATGATTTAACTTTTGGAGTGGAACAAAATTTAGATTATATTGCTTTGTCCTTTGTAGGTTGCGCAAATGATATTATTGAATTACGTAATTTGATAAAAGAAAATGGTGGTAATCAGAAGATAATTGCTAAAATTGAAAGAAAGATTGCTTTTGAAAATATTGATGAAATTTTAGAAGTCACTGATGCTATTATGGTAGCCCGTGGAGATTTAGGGAATGAATATCCTCTTGAAGAAATACCATTTATTCAACATAGAATAATTGAGAAATGTAATAAAAAGGGTAAAATGGTTATAGTTGCAACTCAGATGATGCTTTCTATGGTAGATAATTCTCACCCAACACGTGCTGAAGTTTCAGATGTAGCTTATGCTATTATTGATGGAGCAAATGCTGTAATGCTTTCAGAAGAATCAGCTAAGGGTAAATATCCAGTTGAAGCAGTAATAATGATGGAAAAAATTGCTATTGCATCTGAGAAACATTTATTAATAAAAGATATAGATATTATTTAAAATGACAAAACAAATATATATTACAAGAAAGATACCAGAAGCAGGGCTTAAATTATTAAGGGATAAAGGTTTTAGTTTTGATATGGGTGACAGTAAGCTTCCCCCATCTAAAAAATATATTATTAAAAAATTAAAAAGTAAACCTTACGATGGTGTTATTTCTTTTCTTACTGATACTTTAGATAAAGAAGTTTTTGATGCATGTCCTACAGCTAAAATCTTTGCAAATTTTTCTGTTGGTTTTGATAATATAGACATAGTAGAAGCTAAGAAAAGAGGAATACAAGCTACAAATACGCCTGGTACTTCGAGTCTTGCTGTTGCTGAACATACGGTTTCTCTTATGCTAGCACTTACTACTAGAATTGTTGAAGGTGACTTATATATGAGAGCAGGTAAGTATAAAGGATGGGATCCAGAATTACTTGTAGGCACAGACATGAAAGGTAAGATAATAGGATTAGTGGGTGGGGGTGCTATAGGTATGGAAGTAGCACGAATACTTAAAAATGGATTTGGATCTAATATCATATATTCTGATGTGGTTGAAAATAAAGCATTAGAGCAAGAAACAGGCGCAATAAAAAAAGAATTTAATGAATTATTAAAAACTGCTGATATTATATCTTTACACTGTCCTCTGATGGCAAGTACGACTCATCTTATAAATAAAGATGCTTTTGCAATGATGAAAAGTTCTGCATTTTTGGTAAATACTGCTAGGGGGCCAGTTATCGATGAAAAAGTATTAGTAGAAGTATTAAGGAATAAACAGATAAAAGGTGCAGCTTTGGATGTATATGAGTATGAGCCAAAGCTTACTAAAGGACTTTCAAAATTGAATAATGTTATTCTTACTCCGCACATAGCATCTGCTCGTGAGTCAGCTCGTAATATGATGGCGGAGATAGCAGCAAAAAATGTGATATCAGTACTAGAAACAGGAGTTGCTATAAATAATGTTAT
>CAIOXR010000024.1 GCA_903862375.1 uncultured bacterium | reverse complement strand
TAGAAAAATTTATTACTTATATAAATATTAAAATATATTCTACCCCAGACGCAAAACAACCCCTGAAATTTTCATTCAAGGGATGCTTTTCGATTAGAAGTTCGGGATTTATTCCCCTACTTCTTTTTTTGGTTTGTTGACTGTCCTTGTTGTCGTTTCGGTGACTTCCCACCTCTTACTGAATCCGGCGGCAATCCGAGTGCCTTCTGCGTCTTCATAGATAATGTGGGTTAATCTTCCTTCACCTGCATTTGCATTACGGACTTGGTCAAAAAATTGTTGCTGCTGGTTGTAGCGGATATCTCTGAAACGTATCTCAGCGCATTGCAACTCTTGCTTTAAGGTGTCGTCGATTGTTGACCCTTGCTGAATACGGGTCACGTTACCACTAGCGTTTGTTCTGATCCAGTTTCCCAGATCGTTTTGGTAAAATGCGATTATTACCAAAACGATCAGAATTGAGATCGCCCAAACCCAGCTCCAATCTACGGAGCTTTCGCCCGTGATTGTATTTGTGGTACAAGACGTTAAACCTAAAACCAAACCCAAACCTAAACTTAACTTTTTCATAATATGAACTTTTTAATGATTTACCCATATGATAGCATATACGAATACATTTGTCAAGTACTTACTTGCAAGATTTGGTATATTGTGTCTTTATATACTTTAAATATAAAGCTTATTTATCTATTTACTAAGTATAATATACCCTTATTTATATGACTTTTTGTGTGTTTTATTGCATTGTTTCATTTCTAAAGTAGAGAAGTAGACAGTGAATTCTGTTTTAGTTTTTCTAAATTAAAAGAAGCAAACTTGCATACAAGTTTGTTTCTTTTAATTATCATTTTGTTACTTAATATATTGAATTAACATATTAAATTATTGAACTTGTTTAATTATAATATTTACCAATTCCATACCCTTAGGCGATTTATGTTTAGTGATATATATCGTCTGTAGATTGTTTTAAACTTGGATTCATCTTATCTAATTTACCTAACTGGACTATCTTATCTGTAGTACGTCTTATGTAATCTATAATAGGTTCATCAGAAGATGGTTTTATACCAGAGATTTTTCCTAATTTCTTCACATACTCAGCCAAAGGCTTGAATTCTTCTGAAATACCTGTATTCGTTTTGTTATACTCTATGAATGAACTCATTGAAGTTTTGTTATCAACTAAATAATTAAACTTTTTTATCAGTTTATCAGTATTAAACATACTTTTAATATTTTCTTCAATATTTGAATCAGCCTTATCTAGCATTTCCTGTGTAATAATTTTAGCAGGAATAATTTCACCACCTAATTCAGGTTTAGCCAAAAGAACACCCCCTCTAATCTTTATAGCCTCATTAATTTTGTCTATTTTATCTGTTGCACGTTCTATATACTCTGCTAAAGATTCAGATTTTTGAAATAATCCTCCAGTTAGTGGTTTAATACCAGAAACTTTTTCTAATTGCTCCAAATATGAAGATAATGGTTCTAATTTACCATGTAGACTATAACTATCATCTGTACTTAATTTGATATACTCTTTAAATGACATTCCACTAATAACTTTTTGTAATTCTTTTGTAATACTATTGTATATACCCTTATCAACTAATTCAGTGCCATTTGCTACACTTTCATATTTATTTTCAAAATGTTCATTTGCACTATATATTTCTGATCCTTGATGGTGGTTTAGTATAGAATTATAATTTTTTAATAAATTATCGTAAAACTTATCTGATAGAGAAATTATTTCAGGTTCTTTATTATTTATTAAGTAATTTTCCCAATCCTTATAAAATTTATTTATAATCTCTTCTTTTTCAGACTCAGAATAACCTCTGATATTATTAAGCAATTTGTTATATGAATCGTTTTCTAAGTTATTATATTTTTCATCTATCATTTTTACATCATTCATATACTTAGTATGCCAATAAGATTGAACTTTTTCATATTCTGGTCCTGAAAATATAGAATTTTTCCTTAAATGATTATATTTTTCATTTATAGCTTCTATTGCTTGTTTCCATTTTAAATTAAAGTTACTTATTCTTGTATTCATTTCATTAACTTTATTTTGATCTACAAATGGTTTAAATTCATCATGAGGTTTCATTTCTTCTATAGGAGTATCGTCTCTTTTTGGTATTACCTCTGAAGGGTGTGTATCTGCCATTTTGCCGTCATATGTATTCGTTACATCCGCATCTGTTCCTTCTTCTAGGGTTATAACCTTATTCGTACCTATCTCGTGATATGTAAGATTACCTTTTCCATCTACACGGAAGAATGAACCCGGTTTTATAAGAGCACTCTCTGCATCTTCATTTGGTTTATACATCCCGTACTCTTGAGCTAGTTTATGAGGATCTGTATTTAATATGTGTTTAATACTTGCTGGTGCATTCGTAAGGTTGTTCCAATACTCAATTTTAAGATTATGTTGTAAATCACGTAGAGCAGATATAGCACCTTGCCCAGGTTTAACTACTGTTTCAATAGTTTTATAAACTATATCTTCTGCAAATCTTAATACGCTATTCGTACCAATAGGTGCATTTGCAGGTGTAGGAGCATTTGTTTCATATGGATATTTTATATTGAAACCAGGTTCTTTTTCATCATTAATAGCACTCATAAGAGGAGGCCTATTTACTATATTATGATCAATATTTGGTTTTTTATTTAATAGAGCTTCGTTTATCTGGTGTTGTCTCTCAGGAGTTAATTCATTATTTGAAGTAGGATTTGCATCATCATGCATAAAATAACTAGTGATAAATCTTCCTAAAACAGCAAAACCTGAAGAAATAATGATACCTCTTACCATCTCTTCGTTTTTATATAGAGCAATTTTTTTGCCAAACTTTTCTTCATTTTTTGCCATTACATTTTTTAGTAAAGTGTTTCTTTCTGAGATGTCATTCTGCATCTCTTTGGTTAGTGGTATTCCAAGATTGTTTATATTTGTAGTTAGTACATATGCTTCACTTAAAGATTTATATAGTTCATAATCTTTAGCAACAGGGTTTATATTTCCATAATTTATTAATCCTTCTTGTTGTTTCTGCTCTATGTATCTGATACGTGTTTCAAGTTGTTTAGTAAGTGAAACTTTACTTTTTTCATTTGGAGCATTATTTATCTTATATATCAAATCATCAATTCTTTTCTTTTGACTATCGGCATCTACGAAAGCAGCGACTTCCTTGGTATTTACTTTACCACCAGTGAAAAAGTAACTCAAAAAGTTTTGTTTTTCATTCTTATCATCATAAAGACCTTTTTTACCTTGTTTCTTTCTTTCTAAAAATGTTTCTTCTTTTGTTCCTTCTTTAAAAGATTTATTAATATTTGCATTTGCTTTTCTTCTTGCTCTTACTCCACCCATAATTCCTGAAACTATCGGTGCAGCAAGCAAGCCAAGAGTACCCTGAAGAGTTCTTCTTGCTGTAAAACCTGTACCCATATAGATACCACGCCAGATATTTTCATTGTTCACAAGTCTTCCCCAAGATGATTCACTTTTGATTTTATCTAGTTCTTCATATGCATCAGGATTAGTATTTAATCTTTGAAGTAAAGCAACCTTGCTGTCTATATCTAGGATTTGTAGCATAGCTTTTTTTTCAGCTTCTGGTTTGGTTAATCCCTCATCTTCAAACTTTTTAGCATAATATTTAATTATTTCTGCTTTATTATTTTCATAATTAGTTTTTGATTCTAAAAACTTTTTATGATTTTCAATTGCGAACATTTTATCTGTGCTTTGTGCAGATCTTTCATTCCTCCATGAATCAGGTAGTTTTGAGAAATTATTTGCAGATTCATTAAATTTATTTAGAGCATTAATTTGTTCTCTTGATGAATTGTTATCATCTTTAACAAATTCAATAAATGCTTTACCATTCTTTTCAACAACAGGTAACTTTAGATCACTTTGTCTTCTGATAAGTGTATCCAAAATCTGTTCATTAGGTTTTATTTTGCCTTGTTTTACTTCATCTATAACATTCTTTTCTTCTCTACTTATCCAGAATGATTTTCCAACTTTATGCCAAGCTTTTTCAAAAAAACTTTTTTTAAAGTTTAATGGGTTCCATGATAATTTTATAGAATTTTTCTCATTAAATCTGTTTTCTCCAATTTCTTTAACACGAGCAAGTGTGTCCTGAGAAGCTTGCTCGATAATTAATAATTTTTCAGCTTTAGTAAATTTATTCCATTCTTCATTATTACTAAGATTATCAGCATCTAGACCTATGCTTTTTAACTTTTCATTAATTAAAATATTATCATTTCTATTTACAGTGGTATTTATTTGAGATCTAATTTCTTTAGTTCTATTAATTACCTCAGTATTAATTTCATTTTTTGGTTTTCCTACATTATCATTTTTAGCCTCCTCATTTATATCTACTGGTTTAACTTTTTCAATTTCAATTGGTTTTTCAACTTCTGGTCCAGTTTTATTTTCATGTATTTTTTCATTATTAATTTCAGAATATAATTCTTTCATTTTTCTAAATTTATTTATCCAAACACTATCACTTTTAAAAATGACAGCTTTTTGCTCTATTAGTTGAATAAAATTATTTATATGAAAAATTAGATTTTTTTTTATTTCTGGGTCTGACAGTTTATTCCAGTTTTTATTTGTAAATTCAGCATAGTTAAGGTTATCAATTATAGGACTCCTCAAGGTTTTCAATAATTCAGTTAATTCATTTTCCTTTTTGGGTAAAACTTGTTCTTCTAGATGGACTGCATTAAGTGTTAAAAAATATCCAAATTCATTTATAAATTCTGTATATTTTTTTATATTTTCATTACTATTTATAATCTTTGGCTTTTCACTTTTATTTACCATAGTGTTTTATTATATTTATTATATATGTTTTATTATACTATTAAACACATAGACTTGTCTAATAACAAATATATGTCTTAATATAGATTTATGTGCATAACTTGTTTGACTATCTACTTCGTATTAGTTACCCTTATATATAGGACTTCTTGAACAGGAGTTACTTATACTGAAATACAGAAAAAGCTTTATAATATAAGCTTCCAGAGACGATTGTAACAATTATGATCCATTACTTTATCATTACAGCTCTCGCATTTTGCGGTCGTACTGTAGTTCCCAATACTGGGGTAATGTGTTGTAATTACTAAAATTGATTTATAAAACCTACAAATGAAGATTCTTTGAATGTTTTGCGTCGGCAAAACACTCATATGATGAAAATATCTATATTTACCAAGTCTTATGTTATAAAGGCTTATTCATTTATCCTACTTTTATCTATTATTATCGCTAGCACACCTTCTCAGGCAGATGCTGGCTTTTTTAATAATATAATGGCGAATGTTATAGGCTCAAGTGCTCAAGCTGAAGATACCTCAGTAAATCAAAGTACAGGTACTGACGACTTCTCAAACTCTCAAACAATGCCAGTGCTTAGTACTTCATCTATTGATCCTGATAATAAGAATGTTAAAAGTGATTCGGATATAGGCATAGTAGATGGAGGATTAATCTCTTCAGATGATTCTGATGCTGTTGGTACAGGGCTTGAGAGTATATCAAATGGAGAAATGACAACTTATGTAGTACAAGAGGGAGATACCTTGTCAGAAATAGCTACCCAGTTCGATATATCTACAAATACTATAAAATGGGAGAATAATATAACCGGTAATACCTTAAAAGTTGGACAAAAGTTGAATATATTACCTGTAACTGGAGTTAAGCATATTATAAAGAAGGGTGACAATCTAGATAAAATAGCATCTAAATATGATGCAGATGTCGAAGATATAATGGTTTATAACGATATCACAAAGTCTATAGCTTTAAAAGAAGGAGATGTATTGTATATACCAAACGGTATTATAAAGCCAGTTGTCATCGTCACACCTAAGAATCCTACAGGCAAAAAGGTTTCATCATCATCAAACGTCAGGGTTGCTCAATCAGGATATTATATAAGACCTGCTTCTGGTCCTATAACTTCTCCTTATGGTCCACGTAGGAGAGGATTCCATTATGGTGTAGATATAGGAGCAAGTAGAGGTACTGAAGTAGTAGCAGCTGCAACTGGAACAGTCATAGAGACTGTCAGCTACTGTGTAGAAAGGAGAAGTAGCTGTGGTGGTAGATATGGTAACTATATAATGATAGAACATTCAAATGGGACAATAACAAGATATGCTCACTTGTCTAAGGTTGGAGTGTCTGTCGGTCAGCAAGTAAATCAAGGTGATAGTATCGGAGCAACTGGGAATACTGGTCACTCTACTGGTCCTCACCTTCACTTCCAGATAGAGAATAGTAATGGTTCTACAATGAAGCCACAGTTTTAAATAGATAAGTATTAATCATTTTTTTAAATAATAAAGTACTAAAATGCCTGAGCTTCGCTCAGACATTTTAGATTGAATTATTAAGAATTATTATATTTTATTCTTAT
>CAIOXR010000023.1 GCA_903862375.1 uncultured bacterium | reverse complement strand
TGCTTAGCTACATTTTCAGAAAAGATATTTGTGTTATTAATTTTTATATAGTTCTTTTCTCTTATTTCTCCTTCTAGTGAGTTAAGACGATGTTTTTTAATACTTTCTCTTAATTTATCATCTGAACCAGCCATATTTCTTTTTGAAGGTTTGTGATTTAATCTGTGCTCAGTTTTATTTCTTTTAATTCTTTCCTCTAAATCAGCCTCTAGTTCAACAAAATATATTTGAGAATTTTTATCTCTAAAAACTTGTATTAATTTCTCAATATAATCCCAATCATGTTTATCATTAAAATCCCAAACATATGTAAAAATTAATCCATCTAAATTACTAGAAGCAACTTCTTTAAATATTTCTTCGCGAATTAATGTTGAGAGTCTTTTAAATTGTGGTGTTTCATAATTAAATAAATTTAGAACTAATTCAATGCTCATATGATTATGAAAAAGTTTAAGGCCAGTTATTTTTCCTAGTTCCTGTCCAACTGTCATCTTTCCAACTGCTTGGGGTCCTGTTATTAAAATAAATTTCATATCTAAATTATATCAATAAATGTAAATTTCTCATAAAAGATAGAATTTAATTCCTGGTTAGAAAGGATCGGCATTAGCCTTATCGAACCTTACAGGCTCAGTACACCTTTTCCATTCGCGAGTATACTTATATGGAAAAGGTTTTCGATTTCTACACGTTTCGTCCTCAAGGACGAAAATCGAGGGGACAATTATAAAAACCCTCAGTAAACTGGGGTTTTTATAATTGTCCTCTCGGTAGGAATCGAACCTACGACCATCTCCTTAAAAGGGAGCTGCTCTACCAACTGAGCTACGAGAGGGAATATATGTATAAAACAATATACTATAACCACATTAATATATTTATGGTATATTTAAAACTATCATATTTTATGTTAAAAATCAACAATAATTCAAATATTTTAATTCTTCCAGATATTCGTTCCGCAATAAATGTAGGATCAATATTTCGTACATCTGATGCGGTAGGGATAGATAAGATATATTTAGTAGGTTGTACACCAAGACCTACTGATCAGTTTGGGCGAATTCAAAAAGATATAAGTAAAAGTGCATTAGGTGCAGAGACTTGGATTCCCTGGGAGTATAAAGAAAAGATATTACCTCTAGTAAAGAGTTTAAAGAAAAATGGTTATGAAGTAGTAGCACTAGAGCAAGACAAAAACTCCATAGATTATAGGGTATATAAAAAAGCAAAAAAGTTTGCATTTATTTTAGGCCCTGAAGTTATAGGTTTAGATAAGAATATATTGAAGGTTTGCGATAAAATAGTAGAAATACCTATGCATGGTAAAAAAGAGTCTCTGAACGTCTCAGTTGCTTGCGGAGTAGCACTTTTTCAGATACTAAAATAGCTTTTATTGAGTTGAAGTAGATTGCTCTTTAATAAACGGTTTATCAGAGTTTTCTGTTTTAGGTTTACCCATTAATACCCAAAGTACAAAAATAGCTACTACAAAAAGTATAACTTCTAAACCAAAACTCATTTCACCACCACTATGCTTTTTAGGTGCTGGTTTTTTACCTTTATCATCTTTCTTTTTTTCTGCCATAAATAATTTAGTAAATCTCTAATTATTAAAGATTATATATTAATTGAATAATTTTTGATGAGTGTCACAAAAGTGAGCACTTCTTCCATCTAACACTTTTCTTATTATAACACCATTACATCCTTTTTTGCTACATTTTTCATTATTTTTACGATAAACATTATGGTGATTCTGGAAATTGCCTCTAGCTCCATCTATATTTCTATAGTCAGACATTGAATCTCCACCGAAGTTTATACCTTTATTAAGTATTTCTTTCATTGATGAGAAAAGAAGTTGAATATTTTTATTTGGAATACTTTTTGATTTTGATTCTGGGTGTATATTTGAAAGCCAAAGCATTTCATCTGAATATATATTTCCTATTCCAGCTATGATAGATTGGTCCATTAATACTGTTTTAATATATTTATTTGATTTAAGTTGTATCTGGTATATAAACTTCTCATATGTGAAGGCGTCTTCAAGTGGTTCAAAACCAAGATCCATAAGGTGGGTACTTTGATGCATAGAGGGTGTATCTACTAGTGTAATTTTACCAAATTTACGAGTATCACAAAAAACCATATATTTACCATTTGAAAGAGTAAAGACTGCATGGATGAATCTGTTATAGGGGTCGTGAAGTTCTTTCCTTTCATTTTTATCTGGTGACCATTTATTTTCTTTTTTATTATAAATATACTTGCCGACTATAATATGGCCAGTCATTTTAAGGTGGATAAGGATAGTTTTATTATTTGAAATATTTATAAGGATATTCTTTGCTCTTCTTTCAACACTTAATACTTTTGCATTAGTTATCTCTTTTTTGAATTTAATAAAAAATTTTTTATCTTTGATTGTATTTTCAAATTGTTTTATTGGGTTGTTTTTTGCCAAGTCTGTCCAGACATCTGTAAACGAAGTACCCTTTAGAGCTTTTTTAAGTCCATTTACTGTAGTTGTGACTTCTGGTAGTTCAGGCATAAGATAATTATTAATTAAGAATAAAAAATATTAATAATTTAAATACTAGTTACCACTTAAGATACGGAGTGCTTCTTTTATACGAGCATTAGTACCTTCGATGCTAGGAGGGATGTTTTTAAGTGCATCACGAGCTTCATTCTGAGAATAACCAAGTGACTTTAGTGCTTCTAGTAAGTCTCCTTCTTCCCTGAGAGTACTTGGAGTATCAGAATCTTGTTTGTAGCTTTGAAGCTTGTCTCGAAGTTCTATGATTATTTTTTCAGCAGTTTTTTTACCGATACCTGAGACTTTATTTAAATAACTCACATCCCCAGTAGCGATAGCCCTTTTAATTGTATGTATAGGAGCTAAACCAATGATTCCTAAGGCAGATCTTGGTCCTATACCTGAAACATCAAGAAGGAGCTCGAAGAAAGATAATTCTTCTGAGTTTTGAAACCCAAAAAGATCAATAGAGTTTTCCCTAACTGAAGTATGTATAAAAAGGGCTATTTGTTCTTCATTTTTACATAAAGAAATTATTTCAGGAGTAACTGAAACCTTATAACCGATATTTCCAGTGTTTAGAATTATAAATTTATCAGTAGTATGTATAACTGTTCCTTCCAAATAAGCTATCATATATGTATTATACTTTTTTCTTTAAAATATGACTATTTACTTTTTATGATTTTTCTGTTAATATGAAGCTATTCAATTTTATCCCCGGATAGGGATTCCTCAATGAGGGGCTGGTGTCTCGGCTTAGTTTGAATAAAAACAATTTATAATTCTTAATTTTAATTAAAAAATATGCCAATTACAAAATCAGCAAAGAAGGCTTTAAAAGGATCTCTTGTTAAAAAAGCAATGAATGATCGCAATAAAAAAGCTATTAAAGAATCAGTGAAAAGTATTGAGAAACTTATAAAAGAAAAGAAAAAGGATGAAGCAAAGAAATTGCTTCCTATTGCTTACAGTGCTATAGATAAAGCTTGTAAGAGGGGAGTAATAAAAAAGAATACTGCATCTCGTAGGAAATCTTTACTTTCAAGAATCACAAAATAAAACAAAAACAAAAACAGAAAAGCTAAGCTTTTCTGTTTTTGTTTTATTTTTAATAATATAATATAATAGTAAAATGAAAAATGTTTATTTTTTTTATGGTAGTGAATGTCCTAATTGTATGATTATGGAAAAGTTAGTCGATCGTCTTTTAGAAGAAGAAGGTATCTTGATAAAAAAGATGGAGTGTTGGCATAATACAGAAAATGAAAATTTAATGGTCAGTTTAGATGATAGTGATGAATGTTGTGGAGGTGTACCATTTTTTTATAATGAAAATACGGGTAAAAGTATTTGTGGTGAAGTAAATTATAAAGAATTAAGAATTTGGGCAGAAAGTAAATAATAAATACCTCTCATTTAAATGAGAGGTATTTATTATTTACTTATTATTGTTTTGGTGTAGCTGGTGGTGTAGGTGTTTTTGTCACATCTACAGTCACTTCACTTGTACTTTTTGCTTGTTCGCCTCGATATCTGTTTTCAAATCTACCATAATCACTATTCATCATTCCTCTTCTTTCAAAATTATAACTTCTTCTATATTCTCCTTTCATTTCTCCCCATTGTGAGCCTACACAGAAAGCAATAATTATAACTACTACCATTATCACTTTCTTCATCATGTGGCATTTCTTCCAGTTGTGACAACAATTTGCCATACTGTGCTCACACTTTGCACCTTCCTCACAACATCCTGTCTTAACTTCTTCTCCACAACAACCTCCCTTTTTTTCTTCCTTTTCCATATTTTTTAATTAATTATTTTTATAATAAACCGACTACGTATATAGTATAACATAAAATTAAAATTGGTAGGAAAGAGGTTTCTATTTGTATAATAAAAATCGGACCGTGAGTACACATATCGAAAATACTGACAGGATATCTTCCTCTACGAGGACAGTAGCCCAATTCGTTTTGTTTGACAACAAAAAACGAATTGGGCTTCGATTCCTGCAAGCAAGCAAAGAAGTTTGCTTGCTCGGGACCACATTAGAAAAAACCCAAACAAGTTGGGTTTTTTCTAATGTGGTCCCGGCAGGAATTGAACCTGCATCATAACTTCCGCAAAGTTACGTCCTATCCATTGAACGACGAGACCAGCTACTTACGACTCTAATTTACACTAATATAAGCATATCTGCAAGGTTTGTTATATCATATTAATTAGCTTATGTATTTCATGCTATAATTATTTTATGAAAAAGCTTGTATTTATTTGTCATGGAAATACTTTTCGAAGTCCTATAGCAGAAGCTGTTTTTAACAAAGATCCTAAAGATGGCTGGAGAGCTTATTCTTGTGGTACTTTAATTAAAGAAGAAAACATAGAAGGAGAAAGTATTTTAGATGTGTGGCCAGGGGAGATATTTATTGTTAATGAAATGAAAAAAAGAGGGATGGATATATCATTAAAGCATACAGCCAGATTGTATCCAGAATACCTAGAAGATGCAGATAAAGTTATAATTATGTCCGAAGAAGACCTTACTCCAGATTGGCTTTTAGACAGAGCTTACGAAAGATGGGATATACTAAATCCTGAAAATCCCAATGACGACTTAATCATAGATATAATTAATAAAATTACTGAAAAAGTAAATGAATTAAAAACAAGATTAAAATAAAAATACACATATGAATATGTGTATTTTTATTTATTAAAATCCTAATTGCTCCATGAACTTCATTGATTTTGATTCTTCAATATCTTTACTTTGGGCAACTTTTGAAAGTGTTTCTTTGATTTGATCTGTCTTCTCTTTAGGTAGGGGAATAGTGTATACAGGTAGAAGTCGTTTGTCTACTTCGAGGAGAAGAATAGACTCATCATTTTCTTTTTTAATATTGTATCCTTTTATTTTAGTCCAGCTATACCTGTCTTTTCCTAGTGTAAAACCTTCATCTTCTATTGAGAAGTAAACATCTTCAGGGTGTCTGATGCTGAAAAGTATAAGTGATGCTCCAGAGATAAGTATGAATACAGCAAACAAATAATTCTTAAGCCAGAATGCAATAACACAAGAAACTATAGTGACTAATCCTATCGTCCAGATAAAGTCTATACTTTTCTCTTTATGTTTATATTCAGGAGCATACCATTCTATTTTATTAATTATTACTTCTTCCATATATTTAAGTATAACATTTTCTACTTTTTTACCAAAGATGCAATAGCTTTATATACTGCTTTGCCGGCATTTTTATCGAACATACTAGGAATTATATTTTTTTTGTTTGGTTTTTTTATACAATTTGCTAATGCAACAGCGATACTTACAAATATTTTATTTTCAAATTGAGGTATATGCTTATCCAGCATCGCTTTAAATGCATTTGGAAATATAAGAGAGTTATTTATTTGGTTTGGATAGTCGGATCTACCTGTCGCCACTATAAAAGCCCCTGCTTTATGCGCTTCTTCAGGTATTATCTCAGGGGTTGGATTTGCAAGGGTGAATATTATCGGCTTTTTTGCCATACTTTTTATCATTTCTATAGTAAGAATTTTTGGTTTAGATAAACCGATAAATACATCTACATCTACTAGTGCAAGAGCTAGTTCACCCGTTCTATCTTTGGCAGTGCTATCTTGGAGTAATTCTATTTTTTCTTTATTTAAATCATTTCGTCCTTTATGTATTATACCTTTACTATCACAGAATATGGTATTTTTAATTCCATAAGAATGAAGCAGTCTACCTGTCGCTACACCTGCGGCTCCTACGCCGGCTATTACTATCTTTACATCTTCTTTTTTAATTTTTATTAATTTAAGTGCATTAATAAGAGCTGCAAGAATGACTGTTGCTGCTCCCCACTGATCATCGTGCATTACTGGTATATTTAATTCTTTACGGAGTCTTTCTTCTATCTCAAAGCATCTTGGAGCTGAGATATCTTCTAGATTTATACCTCCGAACACTGGAGAGATTTGCTTAACTATCTTTATTATTTCTTCTGTATCTTGTGTATCTAGACAAATAGGGAAAGCATCTACTCCACCAAAATTTTTAAAGATAGCAGCTTTGCCTTCCATTACCGGTATAGAAGCTAGTGGTCCTAAGTTGCCAAGACCAAGTATTGCTGAACCATCTGTAACGATAGCCACTGTATTTTTCTTAAGAGTATATTCTTTAGCTAGTTTTGGATTCTTTGCTATGGCTTCACATACTCCTGCGACTCCAGGAGTATAAGCTAAAGATAAATCTTTTTTGTTCTTGAGAGAGACTTTACTTTTAACTTCAAGTTTTCCGCCATACTTTTTATGTAATTTTATAGATTCAATGTAGTTTTTATTCATAGATGTATATTATAGCAAAAATTAAAATAATCAGGGCAACCTGATTATTTTATAGAATTTTTAATTTTCTCACCTAGTTTTCTTAATTTATTAAAATCAGCCATTGGTCCTCCAGCTGAGCATATATAGCCTTCATATTTATCGAACCAGAAATCAACTTTTTTAGTTGCTTGATTCCAGATACCTTTTTTAAGTTTGTCTGTCCCATGCATAGGAGAGAGTTTTATATGTGCATGATTTATACCCATACCTTCCATTATCACACCTACACGACCCACATCCTTAAAATAATTCTCAAGTACACTCGCTACTTTTTTAGAAGTTAATACCAGTTTACTTATCTCATTATCTGGCATTTTCATAATATCACTGTCAAAATGTTTCTTGGGTATTACGCAAGAAAACCCTACTGTATTTGGATCAATAGAAAGAAAAGCCATATAATTCTTATCTTCCCAGAAAATAGAAGCAGGAATATTCTTTTTTACTATTTCACAGAATACACATTTGTTCTCAGTTGTTTTTGAATTGTATTTAGTCATAGTTGTATTGTATCAAAGTTTTATTCTTTTTGAAAAATTCTTTTATTAAATAGCCATTTTTATGATTAGTATTTGTTCTCTTAATTGCATCTATAATAGATTCATTTTGTGCAAAACTAGTTACAGATGTTTTATTAGTAACTTCTATATTTCCTTTTTCATTCATATATAATGCAAGCCAATAATCTTCTGCTATTCTTCCTTTTTGTAGTTTTAATTCTTTTGAGTAATTAATAATTTTTCTAAATACATCTAAAACAAAATTCTTGTCCTTACCCCCAAATCCAAAGCTTGCACCCCAAATCCATTCTACAGCTTTACCATTTTTAGTTTTACATAAATATTTGTTAAAAATATTTGAAATTGATTCAAAAAGTGTCCCAGATATTTTCACATACGAACCAATTAGTATATTGTCATTATTCGTTAGTGTTTTAGTCATAACCTCAATCCAATTATTTGAAACCAAAGAATCTCCATCTGTACAAAGTATTATGTCTCCATCTGCTTGCTCAATCCCTTTTATTCTTGGGTATATCGGGCCATATTCTTCTGTAAAGTAGGGTATTGCTGTAACTTTATAATTATTTGCTATTTCAAGAGTTTTAGCATTTGAATTATGAATTACGACAATCACCTCGTTAGGTTTCTCTGTTTGACTGAGAATTGACTCAATACATCTTGATATATGTTTTTCTTCATTGTGAGCGATTACTACAACAGATATTTTCATAATTAAATTATATCAAAAATTTTTGATATTAATAGTTTAATAACTAAATGTATGTTTCAAATTTGATTTTAGATTTATAAAATGTCACAATTGTTCAATCATGAAGAAAAAGAAAGAATCAATGCTATTAGGCAAAATGTTACAGAAAATTGCTCCTAGAATTGGGGCAAAAGTCATTATTGAGCCAGAGTGGAATATAGTAGGACAAATTACTTTTAAGTCAGGCAAACGCTCGTATTTTCGATATAACACTCTCGACCTTAATCCAATGGGTGGTTCTGAGATTGCTAAAGATAAAGATTTCTCTCAATTTTTTATGAAGAAAATGGGCTACTCTACTGTGCCTGGAAGTAAGACATTCTTCTCTGCTGAATGGGGGGAAACTATTGGAGCAAAACATAGAGATATAAATGCTGGGTATAAACATGCAGATAAATTAGGTTTCCCAGTGATAGTTAAGCCGAATAGTGGAAGTCAGGGTGTAGGAGTATCGCTTGTACATAATAAAAAAGAATTTTTCAAATCAGCGAAAGGTATATTCAGACGCGATCGTATTATGATTGTTCAACAACCAGTAAAAGGTAAAGATTACCGTATTGTTGTTTTAGATAAAAAGATTATTTCAGTATATGAAAGAATACCACTAAATGTAATAGGTGATGGCAAGATGACTATAAAAAAGCTTTTAATTTTAAAACAGAAGAAATTTGTCATTTCTAAAAGGGATACGAATATTAGAATGGATGACCCAAGAATTAAAATGAAACTAAAACATCAAAAAATGGATTTTAATTCTGTTCCTAAAAAAGGAGAAAGAATTTTCCTTTTAGATAATGCGAATTTGTCGACCGGTGGAGACTCTATGGATGTTACAAATAACATTCATCCTTTATTTAAAAAGTTAGCTATTAATCTTACTTACGATATGGGGTTACGACTTTGTGGAGTTGACTTGATGATAAATGGAGATATAAAAGATGAACCAAAAGAATATTATATTCTTGAGATTAATTCTGCTCCAGGACTCGATCATTATGTGCAGATGGGTAAGGCTCAAGATAGGATAGTAGAAAGTCTATATCTTGAAGTACTTAAACATATTGAAAAATAAAATTCTAATTTATATCAGATATAGATAATGATTATAT
>CAIOXR010000022.1 GCA_903862375.1 uncultured bacterium | reverse complement strand
TTACTTTATTAAAAATAATCTGTTCATATATGTTGACAAATTATTGTGCTTTAATATATACTTAAAATATGGAAAATGAAAACTTGGATTTAAAGAAAAGCCTCGAATATATTGGTTTTTCAGAGAAGGAAGTTGTAGTGTATTTAGCATTACTTTCTCTAGGGAAAGGCACTGTTACAGAGATATCAAGAAAGGCAGGGATTAATCGCCCTACTGGTTACCACGTGCTTGCTTCCCTTTCTAGTAAAGAGCTTGTGAAAGTCTCTGGTAAAGAGCCAAAGCAAGAGTACGTAGCAGAGTCTCCTGATAGATTAGAAAAGCTATTACAAGATAAGATAGAAGAAGATCAGAAATTCATAAACGAAGCAAGGAAAATAATTCCCGAATTAAAATCAATACATAATATAGTAGATAGACCAAAGGTATTTTTTTATGAAGGGGTTGAAGGTTTGAAAAAAGTTTATGAAGATACTCTTACTTCTCATGAGTCGATAAGGGCATATGCGACTGTAGATGACATGCATAAAGGAATACCAAATTATTTTCCTGAATATTATAAAAGACGAGCTAAGGCTGGAATTTCTATTCGTGCTATTACTCCTAAAACTGATATAGGGATAGAAAGAAAAAGTTACGATAAAGAAGAATCAAGAGAGATGGCTTTTGTTCCTCAAGATAAATATTATTTTTCTCCAGAAATAAATATTTATGATAATAAAATTATGATTGCTTCCTGGAGAGAAAAATTAGGAATCATTATAGAAAGTTCAGAAATAGCAGATGCGATGAAAAAGATTTAGGAGCTTTCATTGGCCGAAGCAAAAAGATTAGATAAAGAGATTTAACTTACCTCTCTTGGTCTATATTGTAATGCTTCTAGTATATGTGACTGTTTGATATTTTCACTTCCTTCTAGGTCTGCGATAGTGCGGGCAAGCTTGATAGTACGATGGTAAGCACGAGCTGAAAGTTGAAGGCGCTCAGCACTTTGGTTGAGCAGTTTCTTGGTCTCTATATCAAGAGGAGCGTAGATATTTAATTCTTTTACATTCATCTCGCTATTTGTATTTATCTTCCTACTAGAATCTTTAAATCTTTTATTTTGTATATTCCTCGCATTCTTTACTCTTTCTTTTATAACTTTTGTTTTCTCTCCTTCTTGTATTTGGCTGGAAAGTTTCTCATAATCTACATTCCCGACTGTGACCCAGATATCTATACGATCCATAATCGGTCCTGAAAGTTTTCTTTTGTATCTATCTAGATCCATAGGTTTGCAAATACAATTTTTCTGTTTATTGCCTTTATTACCACAAGGGCAAGGGTTCATCGCTGCTATCAGTATGAAGTTCGATGGGAAGATAGCAGAGCCACGAGCTCTCGAGATAGATACGATATTATCTTCAAGTGGTTGGCGAAGTGATTCCAAAACTTTCTTTTCAAACTCAGGGAATTCATCTAAGAAAAGTACTCCTCTGTGTGCAAGAGTCACTTCTCCTGGTTTTGGATTTGCTCCTCCGCCGATCATAGATACGTAGCTTGCTGTATGGTGTGGAGCACGGAATGGTGGTTCTGTAATGATAGTATCTTCTAGTAATCCGACGATTGAGTGTATACCAGTTATTTCAAGGCAATCATCTTTCTCTAAATCAGGAAGAATTTGTGAGAATACACGAGCAAGCATTGTCTTCCCTGTGCCAGGAGGACCTGACATTGCAATATTGTGCCCACCAGAAGCTGCTATCTCAAGGCCCCTCTTAGCTCCTTCTTGGCCTTTTATATCTGAGAAATCAATATTATTTATTTTCTCTTTGTGAACTATCTCGGTTTTAGGTGAAGGTAGTATTTTAGGTCTTTCTTTATCAAGCATATTTCCCTTTTTATCTTTTTTAGGAATGTATATATGGTCTATGACTTCTTTTAAGTTCTTTGCACCGTAAACTACTATACCTTCTACAAGAGAAGCCTCTTGTGCATTTTCGATAGGTAAGAATATTTCTTTAAAACCGAGTTTCATAGCTACTTCTGTCAGAGGCAG
This sequence comes from uncultured bacterium, assembly GCA_903862375.1. GTDB lineage: Bacteria > Patescibacteriota > Minisyncoccia > Phycocordibacterales > UBA9973 > UBA8515. The sequence goes on along the minus strand of CAIOXR010000022.1, from coordinate 4,081 downwards.
TGCGCCTTTTATGGGTCGCAACTCTCCATTTAGTGATAATTCACCAAGGAAGATTCGATATTCTGGATCAAAATTTATCTCTTCTGCTGATAACAGATAGGCTAAAGCTATTGCTAAGTCAAAGTATGGTCCTTCTTTTTTAAGATCTGCTGGAGACAAAGAAATGACTATTTTTTGATTTTGATTCTTTGGTGAATCGTAGCCACTATTCTTTAAGGCTGAGCTCATCCTGTCTTTGGATTCATCGACTGCTTTATCAGGGAGTCCTACTAAAGTAAAAGAATGCAAAGTATTCTTTGTGATATCTACTTCTACTGTGACAATCTTACCTTTAAGAAGATGTGTTTGTGCTGAGTATATTCTTGAAAATGACATAAAAACTTTAAACCCTCAGAAAATTAATTCTGAGGGTTTAATATTAAATAACTTTATTCATGCAGGTCTCACAAGTCTTTGCACTTGGGTTCACGTCTAGTCTTTCTTCTTCAATTTTATTTCCACAAATTTCACAATTACCGTAACTACCAGTTTCTATCAGAGACAATGCGTGATTGATATCTTCAAGTCTTTTCTCAAGTACAGAGAGAGCACTTGATCTTCCCTCATAATCTTCTGCTCGATCTGCTATATCTCCTTCGTCTTCTACGTCTTGAGCTTTTTCTTCACTCTCTGGCATTGCTACCCAGTCATTTGTCTTTTTATCGAACTTTCCTATTGAGGCAAGTTCTGACTCTAGTAACTTTTTTTCTTCTTCTAATTGCTTTTGATATTTTTCCATAATTTAATATTATCATTTATCTAGTAATTGGTAAACTTCTTATAAAGGTTTTATATTCTTAATTATTAGTCTCGACATCACTTCTTTAATAGTATCTACACTATCAGCTATAAGTAAATTTTCTTTATCAATAAAAATATAATAGAGTATCGGTTGATCATCTTCATTTAAGAAGACCCTTGTATCTTTATTGTTGACTATTATATCTTTCCACTTTCTGTCATTAATTTGTATTTTACTTTCTTTAGTTTTAAGTTCAAAAATATCTAACATATCACTAGCTAGACTATTCTCCCATTCTAGTGCACCAGCATAACTAAATTCATAATTGTTAGTTTGTAATAATATAAATAATTTTGATTTGTCATTATTACTTTTTGTATATGTACCTATCATGTATGAATCTGAAAGTGATCTGACAAAAGATGATGGTGCAGTTAATTCTAAATTTGAGAATAATTCACTTGTAGCTACTTTATCCTTTACTTCATTTACATTTTTAAAAATATAAATATATTTAATCCCAGCATTTAAGTTTTGCGAAACTATTTTTTTTATTTTAGTTGTTAAATTTTGAGTATTACTTATTTCAACATTTTCAACTTCATTATAAGAAATTATAGTTTCTACTTTTTGTACTACTTGTAGAATATTATCCTTAGCTTTTTTTTGAATTACATAGTAGATTCCACACGCTGAGACTAATATGAAAATTATTCCTCCAAGAAACCAAAAGAATTTTTTAAGAGGACTACCTTCTACACTCTTATAGACATCTTCTATGTCATGTTTATTCTGTTCTGCCAGAGCTACTTTCATGACTGAAACTTGATTATCACGAACGTTATCTGCCATATCAGAAAGATAAGTGTGAATAGTTTTTACTTCACTATTATTTTGTAAATCTTTTTCATCCATTGTTATAATTTACTTTTTATCATTTTTAATTTTGTTTAAGCTTTAGGTTTGTAGAAATCTTTATTTGCTTCTTTTATAGATAAATTAATTCTTCCTTTTTCATCTACTTTAATTATTTTTACTGGAACTTTGTCTCCCTCTTTAATAATATCAGAAACTTTTTCAACACGGAATGGTGCGATCTCTGATATATGGACAAGACCTTCTGTTTCACTACTTATTTTTACGAATGCACCGAACTCCATAATTTTGACGACTACTCCCTCTGCTGTATCACCGACTTTATATTCGTGAGTCATCTCCTCGATAATTTTCACAGCTTTTTCTGCTCCACCATTTCTTCCAGTTACAAATACTGTTCCATCTTCTTCTATTGTTATTTCTGTACCTGTCTCCTCGCGGATTGCATTTATATTTTTTCCTCCTGGGCCTATCACCATACCGATCTGATCTTTTTTAATTTTGACTGTAAGTATCATCGGAGCTCTTGGAGAAATACCTAGACGAGGTTCTTTTATCTCATTTGTAATTGTTTCAAGTATCTGTAAACGAGCAACTTTCGCATGAGTCAAAGCTTCTTTAAGAACTCCTATCTGTACACCATCGACTTTCACATCAAGCTGGATAGCAGTAATTCCATTCTTTGTTCCTGCAACTTTGAAATCCATATCACCATAGTGATCTTCTGGTCCTTGAATATCAGTTAGCAAAACATAATTATTTGGATCTGTTTCACTTGCCATAAGACCGACAGAAATTCCTGCTACTGGAGTTGTGATAGGTACTCCTCCATCCATAAGAGCGATAGTCGCTGCACAGATAGATGCTTGAGAAGTAGAACCATTCGATGCGGTAGATTCAGAAACAACACGAATTGTGTAAGGGAAATTAATTTTATTTGGAATGACAGGAGTCAAAGCTTTTTCAGCTAGAAATCCGTGCCCCATTTCTCTTCTATTTATTCCTCCTACTCTACCTGTCTCACCACCGGAATATGGAGGGAAGTTGTAATGATGCATGAAACGTTTTTTTGATTCAGATTCCATACCTTGCACGATTAACATGTCTTCTGGACCACCGAGTGCTAATACTGACAGTACATGAGTCTCTCCACGATAGAAAATTCCTGATCCGTGTAACACTTCTGAAATTCCTCCAGCTTTGGCGTATAGTTTTCGTACTTCATCTACTTTTCTTCCATCTGCACGGATTCCTTGTGTTAGTGCCATCTTGTGAAACGCACCATCTAGATAATGATGAAGATAATCTTCTGACGCACTTAAGATAGCATCATCTTCTTCATTTGGATACTTCTCACTCAAGATTTTTTTCCAAAGAGTTTCAGCTTCACTTGTAACTTTTTTACTTTCACTACTGAAAAGTTTCTCTTCAAGCATTGGTCTTACTTTCTCATCGAAAAGTTCTATTGTAGATTTTTCAATTTCAATTTTTGGAAATACTAGCTTCTCTTTACCAAATTCTTTATAAAGATTTTTCTGAAAGTCTTCCCACTTTGTTATCTCATTTGAAGCGATATCAAAACACTGACCCATCTCTTCATCACTAAGCTCGTAAGACATAGCTTCGATCATATTTATTGTTTTGTCTTTTCCACAAACAAGCAGATCAAGAGCATAGACTGATTCATCGGCTTGAGGTAAGTAATGATTTACTTTTAGATTTCCATCTTCCTTTGTCTTACTTATCTGAACTGCACCGATCGGTCCATTCCAAGGAATATCTGACATATGGAGTGCAACTGAAACTGCATTTATACCGAGAGTCTTTGGGTCTGTATCTCCTACTGCTATAACTGTCACTATAACCTGGACTGCATTTTTAATATGCTGATCGAAAAGTGGACGGATAGTACGATCGATCATACGAGCTGCAAGGATCGCTTGGTCACTTGGACGACCTTCTCTTTTATTGTATTGACCACCAAGAATTTTTCCTGATGCATAAAACTTTTCTAAATACTCAACTGTAAGATTGAAGAATCCTAGATTCTTACTTCCATCTTTTGAGATGACAGCAGTCGCCATCACAACTGTCCCTTCACTTTTTAATATGACAGAACCATTCGCTTGGTTTGCCAAATCAGAAAACATAGCAATTATTTTCTTGCCACCTATCTCTACCTCATACTCTTTATTTTGCATAATTATTTATCTAGTATTAAATTTACTTTTCGTATAAATTTATTTATTCGTATATAGCGAATTTAGTACTAGATGATACTAGTCTCCAGACTCTAGTTTTGAAACCTATATTTATTAGCTTCAACTCTAATTGTCTAGAGATTAGTAAGTTATCTATTAATACTAGAAGCATAGCAAAAATCCCCCATTTTTGGAAGGGGGGATTTTTGCGAAATTTAATATT
>CAIOXR010000021.1 GCA_903862375.1 uncultured bacterium | reverse complement strand
TATTTATCTTAAATAACAACCATTATTTATATCGAAAATTGCACCTGTATAATTCTTAGATAAATCAGATAATAGAAATACAGCTGTATTTGCTACGTCTATAGGTAAAATATGATCTTTTATTAATTCTGACTTTCTGTAATTATTTACCCTATCTTTAGGGACTTTTCTTAACATTTGTGTATCTACTATTCCTGGTGCAATAGCATTTACTCTTATATATGGTGAAAAGTTTATTGCATTTGATTTTGTTAGACCAATTAATGCAGATTTAGATAACCCATATATAGCATCAGAACTTCCATCCTGACCAGATACAGAAGATATATTTAATATCACACCTTTTTCTTTATTTTTTATTTTAGTTGCTGCAAATATTTTCGAAAAATATATTGCTGACTTTACATTAATATTTATTATATTATCAATTTCAGAATTATTATATTTAAAAATTGACTGCCCATAGTATATACCAGCATTATTTACTAAACAATCAGGATTAATTTTATCCTTTTTCAGATTTAAAAATAAATTATTTATTTCTTCATATTTTGAAACATCAACAACATAAGTCTTGATCTGATCATTTTTTATTTCATTCTTTAATTTAACTAAATCTAATTTATTTATATCTAAAGCAAAAACTATTGCCCCATATTTTATACATTCAAGTGTAATAGACCTACCTATTCCTCTTGCTGCACCTGTGACAATTATTATTTTATCTTTAAGTGAGTGCATAATTTATACTTATGCTAATAATTCTTTCAGTAATTTTTGTACTAAGCTTGGATTTGCAGATCCTTTTGATTCTTTCATTACTTGCCCTACTAAAGACATAATGGCATTCTCTTTACCACCTTTATACGTCTCAACAACAGAAGGATTTGCGTCTATAATTTTTTGGACAATTTCTTTAAGTGCTCCCTCATCGTGATTTTGTATCAATCCTTTTTCTACAGCTATATTCTTTGGTGACTCATCTTTGATTACTATTATAGCAAGTATATCTTTAGCCCCACGAGAAGATATCTCACTACCAGTTACTAAATTAATTAATTCTACAAAGTTTTCAACTTTCGGAAGTCGGACTTCTGAATTTATCTTTTTAAGACCTAAGTAATCAGAAGTTATGTAATTTGAAGCAGTTTTAATCTTTCCCGCTTTCTCAATTGCTGTAGCTGGCAAGTCTTTATCATTCAAAGAATTTGCTACTTGTTCAAACCAATAACCTAAATCTTGATCGAGGATATAACTTTCTATGTCTTCATCTTTTATTCCAAAATCATTCCTATATCTATTCCTTTTATTTTCAGGAAGCTCAGGAAGTTCTTTGCGCATTTTTTCTATATCAAAAATCTTCGACAAAAATAGTTTTGGTAAATCTGGATCAGGAAAGTATCTATAATCATTTGCATTCTCTTTTTTACGCTGTGAAAATGTTGATTGTTTATTCTCGTCCCAACCACGAGTTTCTTGTACTATTTCTTCACCTCGTCCTTGCTCAAGTAGATCTATCATTCTTTTTGTCTCGTACTCAGCGGCTCTTTCCATAGCCCTAAAAGAATTAATATTTTTCACTTCAACTTTAGTTCCTAATTTATCAGGATCATTTGATACAGATATGTTCAATTCAACTCTCATTTGACCTTTCTCCATATTTGCTTCAGATACTCCCAAGTATCTAAGTAAGATCTGTAATTCTCTTCCGAAGTCACCTGCCTGTTTGGCAGTATGTATAACTGGCTCAGTTACTAGCTCCATAAGTGGCACACCAGCTCTATTAAAATCTACTAGTGAATAGTCTCCTCTATCATGTTTACTTGTCGCTGTATCTTCCTCTAGGTGTATACGAGTTATGTCCACCCCTTTAAGTTTACCTCCCTCAACTATGGGATATTTGAATTGTGAGATCTGATAAGCTTTCGGTATGTCAGGATAAAAATAGTTCTTTCTATCAAACTCAGTAAAATCAGCAATATTTGCCCCGATAGCTAATCCGACTTTTACGACACTTTCCATAGCCTTTTTATTAATTACAGGTAAAGTCCCTGGATGAGCCATACACACAGGACATATATTTACATTTGGTTTTGTTTCATCTGGATTATTCAAACAGCCACAAAACATTTTAGAATTTGTATTAAGCTCGGCATGTATTTCAAGCCCTATTGTTGTTATATATTCTTTTGACATGCTTATACTATAGCAAAATTTGTAAAAATTTGGAAATTATGTAATTATATAGGAGTGGATTAATACCCGAGTGGATATATTATGAACTTCTTCATAATATATCCGACTAGAAGGAGGAGGTCCGTCATGAAGGCAAATGGTGTTTAAAAACTTAATAGTTTTATTTGCCCGAGTGGCGGAACTGGTATACGCGCACGACTTAAAATCGTGTCTCGTAAGGGATGTGGGTTCGATTCCCACCTCGGGCACAAATAAAAAACCTAGCAAAAGCTAGTTTTTTTATTTGTGCCCGAAATGAATAAACTACTTAACCTGTGTATCTAGAAGGTGGAGTGTTATATACATCTTCAAATTCTTTAGCCCATAAATTCTCAACTCCTAAGACAATAGCAAAAGGTAATAATTTTTCAAATACTTCTGGTCTTTTATTGGGAGAATTATGAAATTTGATTCTATCTTTTTCAGCAATTTGTAAATATTCTTTTAATCCTAATAAATATTCATTAATATAAACACCCTTCTCTGTTCTAACAAACATTAAATTTAAGAAACTTTTATAGTAATTATTTTGTATTAATGTATCTTCAACTTGTTTTTTTATTTTGTATATAGAATTTTGGAATCTAAAATTTAAATCAGAAAAATAAACAATATTAGGTATTTCTGATTTTGGCCCAAAAATCATACTTAAAATTTCTTTATCAAAAATAGGCAATGAATCATCAGGGTATTTTAAAAATGTAAATTTGTAATCTTTTTTTGAATTTAAAAAATCTTTGTGTAATTCCAAGACTGGATATTCTTGATCTATTTTTATATACCCCTTATTAGCAAGATATATCAACTCTGCAGAAATACTTTTATTGCTAATTTTTTCATTTACAATTACTTGAACTTCAAGAGGGGTTAATCCATCAGGTACATCATATTGAGGAATAATTACATTTTTGTGTTTCATAATATTGCTATTTATTAAAATATATTTATTTCTTTATCATATTTGCTAACATTTTAGGTAAATATAAAGATGGATTTAAATATGCATTTAAAGCTGCAATAGGTTGAGTAAATACTTTACCACCACAACTTTTACTTGGTACTGTATCTACATTCACACCAGTAGAAGCATACACTGCGACATGCAAATGTGGACCAGTCGATGATCCTGTATTCCCTGATAATGCCACTATATCTCCAGCATTTACTTTCTGTCCGACAGTAGCAGATATAGAAGAAAGATGACCATAAGTACTTGAAAGACCATTATTGTATCTGATGAATACCCACTTTCCAAATGATGCACCTTTACAAGCGATATCTGTATCCCCTGTACCTTCTACTGTACCCATCGCCATAGCTTTTACAGAAGTACCAACTTTTGCTCTAAAATCCATACCATAGTGGAATTTCCCCCACCTAGACCCGAATGGAGATGTCACTATTATATTCTCAAGTGGCCAAGAAAGGACACCGGAACCTTCTTTTGGAAGAATTTTAGGATTAAGAATAAATTGCAATTGTGCTTCATAATCTTCGAGTGATTTCTCAAAAGCTTCTTTCCTTTTTTGCTGTTCTAATAGCAATTTCTTATAATTTGATTCTTTATTTTTTGTCTCTGCTAACAGACTATCTTTTTCTTTTTTATTTTGTGATATTTCTAATTCTTTAGTTATGAGATCTTTCTTAAGTACAGTTAAGGCCTTCTTCTCTTCTTCTTTTTTATTCTTTGATTTAGATAAATTATCTTTCTCTGTCGAAATGATATCTATATTTTCACCAATTTCCTTATTTAATCCTACTATATCATTATATTCTCTACTTATATCACTTAAATTATCTTGAGATAATATATTCTGCAATATAGTCGCATCATCATTCTGGTATAATGATTTAATCAAGGTTGCTATTGATTCTTTGGATTTATCTATAGTTTCTTTTTTATTATCTATTTCATTACTTATTGTTTGTATTATCAAGCCTGTAGCTGAAATCTTCTTTTCTGTCTTCTCCCTTTCTTTTATCAATTTATTCTTTTTTAATGTTAAGTCTTTAATTGCATTTGCAAGAGTATTTTTCTCTTCACTGGTAATAGCTATTTGCGAAGAAAGAACCTTTATCTCATTATTTAACTTTTCTATTTGATCATTTGTATTATTTATCTGTACCTTCAAATCATCTGCTGTTTGTGCAGATATATAAGAAGAATATATAAATACTAAAAATACAATTATAAATGTTTTGAAAATAATATTTCTCATTATCTTCATTATTATACTATATTATTCATTTAATAACGAAATAGCATTGTCTAAACGATGGATAGTTTCACTTTTGCCAAGTATTTCAGACAATATGAATGGATCTGGGGATTTATCTAACCCTGAAAATGCAAAACGCATAGGGTGAAGTAGTTGCCCCCTATTCTCAAGTTTGTCTGATAGCTCCATTAGAATAGCTTTAATATTTTCTTTAGTAAATTCAGACTCTTCTGTCATAACAAGAGCACCCTTAGCCTCTTCTAAATTCTTTAAAGTTTGCTTTGGTGTTGTAGTCTTATATATTAGTTTATCTTTCGTATATATAGGATCTTTATAAAAGAAATCAAGTTCTCCACCTTCAAGCATAATTTTAATATCACCAAACTTTGAAATTCTTTCAACTATCAAAGGAATAATTTTCTTATTTTGAAGTTCCACTGGTAACCATTCAAAAACATATTTTTCAAGTACGTCAGACGGTAATCTTTTAATATGTTCTTTATTTACCCAATCAAGTTTTTCATCATTATATTTACCACCACTTATATGAATATTATTTATATCAAATAATTCAATTAATTCTTTTGGGCTAAATATTTCTTTTTCATCTACGGGACTCCAACCTATTAATGCAAGATAATTTATCATAGCTTCAGGTAAATATCCTTCTTTTTGATATTCTAATACATCTTTCGCTCCATCTCTTTTACCCATTTTCTTTCTACCATCTGTTCCCATAATCGGAGGAAGTATTACAAACTCAGGCCTTTTTATCTCAAGAGCATCATAAACAGAAAGAAATTTCGGAGTAGAAGCGATGAATTCATCCCCTCTTAAAATATGCGTTACACCCATTTCCAAGTCATCAATTATATGAGCAAAATTATAAGTTGGATACCCATCACTTTTTATCAGAATAAAATCATCAAGTGCTTCATGCCCTGCTTTTAAATGCCCACGTACTAAGTCATCCCATTCATAACTTTTAATATCTTTTACCTTAAAACGAAGGGGCTTAGTCCCATCCCAAATTGGTGGATTCTCTGGCCTATGATCTCTATATAAGAATGGTCTTTTTTCTTCTTCAGCTTTCTTGCGCATTATTTCAACTTCTTCTTCTGTATATGGATCAGCATAAGCAAAACCTTTATCAATAAGAATTTTGGCATATTTAAGATATGATTCTAACCTTTCTGATTGTTTATATGGAGCATTTGGTCCACCTATATCAGGGCCCTCATTCCAATTTAGACCTAACCATTTAAGAGATTTTATAATATGTTCAATTGATCCTTCAACCTCACGAGCTTTATCTGTATCCTCAATTCTTAGTATAAAAGTACCATTATTTTTCTTTGCACATGCCCAATCATAAATAGCAGTACGAACATTACCAATATGCATAAAACCTGTAGGAGATGGAGCGAAACGTGTAATTACTTTTTTATCTATATTTTCCATATGAATTATTTATACTATGATTCGTGTGTTAATGCAATCTTAATAGCTTCTTCTGCTATCTTTTCAGCAGCAAGTGGACTAGAAAAAGATAAAGCATTGCTCTTCATTTTAGTTAATTTATCTTGACTATTCATAATTTTATCAATTTCAGAGATAAGAAGATGTGGTGTAAGATTAGCTTCATCTATGACTTCACAAGCACCAGTCCTAGCATAGTTATATGCATTCTTTCTCTGATGATCACCATTTGAATTTGTAATTGGAATAATAATTGATGGAATTCCCCATGAGGCTATTTCAAATATTGCAGAACCTGCTCTTGAAATTATTAACGTTGCAATCCCTGCAGCCATCCGAGTAGACAAGTTATTCAAATATGGAATCGGTACATATCTAGAAATATTTTTATTATTCTCCATCACAAGATTAGACCTACCCTTTACATCCTCTATATTATTTAAACCTGTTTGATGAATTATTTGATATTTAGAAAGTAAATCAGGAATAACATCAATAATAATATTATTAATTATTTCTGCTCCTAATGAACCACCAATAACCAATATCACAGGTAAATCAGAACTAAGTTTAAAGAATTCATAGGCTCCTACAGGATCACCATGAAGGATATTCTTTCTTATTGGTTGACCAGTAAGCGCAGTCTTATCTTTAGGTAAGTACTCAATAGCTTCAGGCCAAGATATAGCAACTTTTCTTGCAAACTTTGCAGTCCATACATTTAATCTTCCTGGGTATGAATCAGACTCATGAACTATGACAGGTATACGAAGCAACTTTGCAGCAAATACTGCTGGGAAAGCTGCATAACCGCCTTTAGAAATAACAATATCAGGATATATAAAAAACATATTGAGTAAACCAAAGAACATCCCAGTCATTGTACTAAATATATCGAAAAAATTTTTTATTGAAAAGTAAGTTCTCATTTTACCGGATGGAACTTGTACAAAAGTAATACCATTCTCAAAAAGCATATGCTTATCGTATGGTGCATCTGACATATAAAAAAGCTTCAAATCTATAATCTTTTCCTTGTCAGTAACTTCAATTAACTTTTCTGCAATTGCTATCAATGGATAGAAGTGCCCCCCTGTTCCTCCGCCTGTG
>CAIOXR010000020.1 GCA_903862375.1 uncultured bacterium | reverse complement strand
CAAACTTACATAAAAATCAAATAATTTATACACACACGATATAAAAATCAAGTCCGATACCGTACAATAATCGAGCTCGAAGCTCAATGTAATTTAATGTTTAATTTAAATTTAATTATTATGAAAACAGTATGCGGACTTGATGTACACAAAAGTATAATACTAATGTGTATTCTCCAAAAAAATGGAGGGATTATTATTAAAGAATACTCGACTTTAACATGCGACATTGAATCAATGTTTGCACAAATGCAAGAGTATGGGGTTGAAGAAGTAGGTATGGAAAGTACCGGTATTTATTGGATACCTGTATGGCGAATACTGCAAGGCCATTTTGACTTGAAGTTAATTAACCCGTACTTTATCAAACAATTACCTGGACGAAAGACAGATGTTAAAGATGCACAATGGATTGCCACAGTAGTTCAAAAAGGATTGGTTCGTGGCAGTTATGTGCCAGGGAAGCAAATACAAGAGTTGCGACAGTTTGAACGTCGTTATGTTCGTTTATGTGAGCAATCTACGCGGATTGAGCAAGAAATGGATCGTCAGCTACACCGGTGTAACATTCAAATAACTAATTACGCGAGCAAAATAGGTAGTGTTTCAGTAATAGGCGTCGTAAAAGGAATTATAGCAGGGGAATCCACTGCGGAACAACTCGAGAAACATGTACATGGGCGTATAAAAGGTAAATACAAAGAGAAAATTACTGCTTCGCTGACAGGGGTTATTTCATCGTCTGACAGATTTATTTTCAAGCAAAATATCAAAGAGTATGAACTCATTTTAGAACAACAGAAAGAATGTCTGGAAGAAATGAGCAAGTTATGCGATCAATATTTTAGCAAAGAACTGCAGCTGCTATGTACTATACCCGGGATTCAAAAGCTAAGTGCGATGATAATTATAGCCGAACTCGGTGTTGATTTAAAAGCATTTGTTACATCTGCTGCATTGACCGGTTGGGCTGGTCTTAGACCGAGAAATGACGAAAGCGCTAAAAAAATTAAAAGTAATAAAATAACCAAAGGCAATAAATACTTGCGGCGAATATTGGTTCAATGTGCGTGGGCGGCCTCTCGCCATAAAAACTGCTGGCTTAAAACAAAATATGAGCAACTTTGCGTAAGAAAGTCAACACGAAAAGCACTTATTGCTATATCCAGAAAATTATTGGTTATTATTTGGAATGTTTTGACAAAACAACAAGTTTATAAAGAGTTTATACCAAAAGTAAATACTGAGAAAAGAAAGAGTCAGGTTGAATATTACAGAAAAAAATTACAAGACTTAGAAACAGCCTAATTCTATTTGTTTTAGAGAAGGCGGGTATATTTGTGGTGGTTCGTCCCCGTTTACAAACTGTCTGATTTTTTAAGCACACACACGTGAGTCCTGAACTCGCAGAGGAAATTGGTTTTATTTATAAACTATTTTATTTAAAATAATTTATTCCGAAATCAATAGATTTTTCGGATGCTAATTTATTTTGCCTTGTTTTCCGCCTCTTGCTTTGCAGAATACTGAATGTCTGCACAATAAACAATCCTTTGATAAAGTTGAAAAATGATTTATAGAGGAAATTTACATTAATTCCTTTTCAAAATGAACTGAAATCGAAGGAAAACAAAAATTCATATCTGAAATTGCGTGTTTCCATCATGTATGTTGCACGGACACCCAGGTTCAAAGGTGCAATAAACCGGAAAACATGCATTTCGGTCAGTAATTCCGCACCTGCCGAGCTGTAAACTATTCTATCGTAGTCTTTTACTCCGCATGAATAATCAAAAAAGCCCGTCATGGTTATCCTTTTAAGGTAAATGAAACAGGGAATGCTGAGGTCTGGGTAGAGAAGAGGCAAATGATATTCAGCTTTTAAAGAAAAGGCTTTATCAAAAGAAATCTCCTTGTAACCCCTGGGATATGATATGAGATCGGAGTAGCTGTAAACTTCCCGGTTTTTTTGCTGAATGGCTGAATATACCTTTATTCCGTGGCTTTTCATTATACCCGGGAAATAAGCAGTAAGTTCAAGAGCCCGGATATTTCCGATATTGTTAGGCCCGAAAGGAGAATGCCGGTAATTTACTTCAAGGATTTGTCCGAAACGGGGCATAAGTTGCCGTACAGACCGTTTAATGTAATGATAAAAATATATACGGTAATCAAAACTATAGAACCATCCCTTTGCGTAAT
>CAIOXR010000019.1 GCA_903862375.1 uncultured bacterium | reverse complement strand
CTAAAACTTTAATAAATTCATATTTTGTATATTTATATGCATGATGGTGAAATACTATAACCTGACTTCTCTGCTTCTATTTTAGTAGCAAACCATATTTCATTCTTTTGTGATATTCTTTTTGCTCCACTACAGTCTTTATTATAATACAATTTACCATTTTTTGAAGCAACATAGTTTTTCTTTTTTTGAATATTATTCGATTCTAAATTAGAAATATTGTTAGTATTTATTTTATTCCCTATCTCATCTTTGACATCATTATTAGAAATATTGTTTAATTTAGATTTAAATCCATTTGTTTGATTTATTATTAAAAGACGTCCAAGTAAAAATGAAGATAAACTTACGAGTATAATTACTAAAAGACACATAAAAGTAGTAATGTCAATGTATAATTTACTCTTGATTTTATCCCAATAATCATTTATACTCATACTAGTTTAATTATAAATCATTTTTCATTAGTTTACCAGATTATATAGTAGTTTTAGCCATTATCTAAAGCTTACTATAGATTTAAAACTATAACTTATTATATATGGCACATCGAAAAGCCGGTGGATCGGCTAAAAATTTAACAGACTCAAATCCAAAGTATCTAGGTACTAAACTTTACGCTGGAGAGACAGCAAAAGCAGGTTCTGTAATTATTCGTCAGAGAGGTACTAAGATTCTTCCTGGGAATAATGTAGGCATGGGTAAAGATCATACTTTATTTGCATTAAAACCAGGAACAATTAAATTCGGTACAAAAAGAAAAGTAAATTTCAATCGCACATCATCAGTCAAGAAAATAGTTCATGTGATATAAACAATTAATATAAAAATATCTGGAAGTTTAACTTCCAGATATTTTTATATTAAGTTAGCATACTTCATTCTGATAGCATTTCTCACAATACACAATCTCCTCTCTATCAGGAGCATATGAAGTTTCAAAAGTATTAGAACAACTTTCTTTCATACAGGATCTACGCCAGAGTTTTGGTGGTAAAATTTTTACAAATCTTTCATAATACCTGCAGTTTGAGCATTTATCTGGAATAGGAATATTATGTTTCTTATAGAAATCAAGTTCATCTTTTTTCAAATTAAAAGCTTTCGAACAGTGGTGATCACACTCCCCCTTATGTGCACACTCTAAAACTTCATTTAAAATACTTTTATCAACATTTTTTATATTATCTGGAATGTCTTTATTTAAAATTGATATTTTGTGATGTTTAATATCAGGTATTTTATAATTATATCCATAACTTATAATTTCACTTTCTGTAATAGGGAAAAAGTCTTGAGCAATAGTCTCATTATAACCAAATGGTGATAATTCCAAAGGGAAAAATTCTCCATATCTATATGTATTACCCTTTTTATCTATATATGGATTTTCATTCATATGATTAATTATTTTCTCACGCAGATTTTCAAAATCACTATCACTATAAACTTTATTAAAAATTACATTACTTTTACTTCTCAATCCAGCACAAGCAAATATATTCTTAGATGTGACACAAGTATCCGTATATTCAGCATTTAAAACTGAGTCCTGTGCTGAAATACTAAATTTAACATTATAATCATTCAAAGCACCTGTTAAGTGCTCATATAAGAGTTCAGCTTTACCTGAATAAGTGACATCCATGACATCTTTTTCATTTAAAACTCTATAACAATATTTAGAATTTTCTGTATTATATATCTCAAATGAATTTATACAATTTTTAGTATTTAGTAAGTTATTACCAGTAGAATCAACTGATTTTATAATATGAGCAAAACGATATATAGTATTCTTCAATAATTTATTAAATTCATTTTGTATTGCTAATCTAGAACTGCGACTTCCTAAATTATATTTCTCTAATTCTTTAAAATACTCTTCTTTTGAATATGATTTATTTTTAATATAAAATTCTTTATTCCTTAGATTCGAAGATAAGATACAGTTACTACAATTTGAACAGTCTACTAAAAAGTATGAATCCATACAATTCCTAGAAAGAAATAAATTTTGTGAATTGTAATTCTTTTCTCCTTCAATATTTTCATAACAATCACTTGATTCTTTCATGTTATGACAATCAAATATATTAAATGATTTATCTATGCCCCATGAGTAGAATACATTTTCAGAACCCATAACGACTGATATAGATAAGTATACATTCTTACTTTCACCTACCATATTAGAGTATGGGCTATCAGTGACATTTCTTTGCCATATAGCAGGATGAGGAACAGAATTAAATAAGTCTTTTATCTGTTCAAAAAAGTTTCTGGAAAAATCATAATCTCTTCCATAGTCTACTGCTTCCCAATTATCAGAATTCCAACATTTTTTACAATACACAGGAAAGACAGCATCGCTAGGATACATAGCAATCATGGACTCACTGCACATACTACAATCTCTTTTATATAAAGATCTATCATTCCTCCAAGACATCCGTCTTTGCAATCTACATTCTGGACAAAAAGTAGGAGAAGGAACTTTGATTCTCTCATAGAATAAAAAGTCTTCAGACTCTATTACGAAGTCATTCTTACAATTCTGACAATTCTTTGTTTCTATTTTATATTCCATACTATTTTATATATCTATATAATATATAATTCGTTATTTAAGATACTTCGTTCTGATAGCATTTCTCACAATACACAACCTCAGGATTATTAATTGAATATGTTGTTTCAAATTCATTACTACATCCTTCTCTCATACAAGTTCTATGGTAAAGCTTCATTTTATTTCTATACTTTAATCTATTATAATGTCTACAATTTGGGCAATACCTTGGAAGTGGAAGATTCTTTTGTCTATAGAAATTTAATTCTTCAGCAACTATTTTATAAGCAGTTGTACATTGAAAATCGCAATTCCCTTCATTGGGACAACCAATTATTTCAGTCAATATTTCATCTTTGACTTCTTGTATACTATCAGGTAAGTCGTTAGACTTAATAGTTATATTATAATCTCTTTTTTCTTTTTCTTTCCAGTTGTAACCTTTACTAATTGCTTCCTCTTTACTTATCATAAAGAAATCGTGCGCATTAGTTTCATTATAACCAAATGGAGATAAATTATACGGGAAAAACTCTCCATATTTAAATACCCTTCCTTTTGTATCTATATATGGGTTTTCATTTATATGATTCTTAATTTTTTCTACCATTTTGAAATATTCTTCTTTCTCGTACTGTTTATTTAAAATACAATACTTTGCATTAGTTAGACCAACACACCCAAAACAATTTGAACAATTCCGACCGATAACAAAGTATTCACAATCAAGACAATTCTTTGATTTATCTATAGTTTCTGAATACATTACTTCTTCATTCTCAATAGTAGAAAAAGATAAATATACATTCTTATTATCAACAGAATAATTTGTAAAATCAGAGTTTATAAGATTTCCTGATCGATAGTTAAAAAACCTAGGAGCTTTATGTAGTAAACGAGAAAATTGTATGAAGAAATTTTCAGAAAAATTATAGTCAACACCAGTAGCGAATTGATCCCATTTATCACTACTCCAACACTCAGTACAGTATACAGGTGCTTCTTTATCAGAATACATACTTATGAGGACCTTATGGCACAATCCACACTCTCTTCTATTCAAAGACCTGACATTCCTCCATACCATTCTTCTTATCATTCTACACTCTGGGCAAAATGTAGGAGAAGGTACATTTATCTTCTCATAAAAGGAAAAGTCATCTGGCTCTATAGTGAAGTCATTCTTACAGTTCTGGCAAATCATAGATACTGAACTATGTGAATGTATTTTATTCTGACTATCCATGTTAATTACTGCTAATTGTAATTCTATAGGTTAATAACTAGATTTTATTGACTATTATTTCACATTTACCTTTTTTATTTCCCTTTTTTATTTCTACCATATGAATACCTACTTCTTTAATGTGATTCATAATTATTGAATTTTCATCAACTTCAACTCCTGTAGTATCTTTAATAGCAGTTGCCACATCACGAGTAGAGACTGATTTGAATAAATGTCCCTTTTCATTAGCTTTAACTTTTATCTCAATTCTTTTATTATCAATTGAAGAGATAAGTGAATCAAAAATTTTCATTTCTTCTTCTTTTTGTTTTTCGATTTGAGCTTTTTTTGCTGCTAAATTCGAAATAGCTTGAGGTGTAGCTAAAAGTGCTTGCCCTTTAGAGATAAGAATATTTGCATAACCATCTTTTAATTCTTTTAACTCATATCTATTACCAAGTTTTAGTACATCTGTAGTAAGTATAACTTTCATATCGTTTTAATAAATGGAATTATTTTTTCTTCCACTATTCTTTAGCTTTTAATATTTCGACAGCTTTATCCATCTGAGGATCACGCTTTGCATCATAATCTTTAATGGTAAATGGTATTTTAATATCAGGTTCTAATCCTGCCTGTGATATTGATATTCCATTTGGGGTAAGCCACTTGGCTACAGTAACCTTTAATGATGTCTCTGGTGTTATATCAAGAAGTTCTTGGACAGATCCTTTACCAAAAGTTTTCTCACCTACAAGTGTAGCTATGTGATGCTCTCTGAGTGCCCCTGCGAGTATTTCTGAGGCAGAAGCAGAACCGCCATCAACTAATACTACAAATTGTAGTTTATCATTAAAAATTCTGGGACCATGGCTTCTGTAATATTCAGGTTTGTGACTTGATCCAAAATCTTCACTTACTATTACATCTCCTTCATTTATAAACCATGAACCAATATTTACAGCAATATCAAGATATCCACCTGGGTTACCTCTCAAATCTAAAATCAATTTATGGTTGCCTGATTTTATGAATTTATCTAAAGCTTTTGCGAATAAATTGTCTGAATTCTCAGAAAAACTATAAAACTTAATCAAAGATATACCATCTGGTAAAGATTCACTTTCAATTGTAGGAATTTCGATAGTATCTCTAACAATTTTTAATTCATGCGTTTCTAATTCTCCTTGATGTAATAATGTTAGAGTGATAGTTGTGCCTTTTTCTCCTCGCATCAAACTTATCGCTTTGTCTATAGACATATCAGTCGTACTAGTTTTATCAATTTTAAGTATTTTATCACCTTTTTTGATACCTGCTTTATATGAAGGTGTATCTTTAAGGGGAGCTACTATCGTCAAAACTTTGTCTTTTATACTTACCTCTGCTCCTATACCTCCAAAAGAGCCCTTTATTTCACTCTTGAACATCTTATTATCCTCTGGGTTGAAAAATGTTGTATACGGGTCTCCTGAAGCACTTGCAAGGCCTTGTATAGCTCCCCAAACACGATCCTGATCGGTAATTTTATCTGAATATATAGATTTTTCTTTCAATAAATTCCAAGCTTTCCAAAATGGAGTAAAATCAGCTGTTGTTTCAAAATTTGGTGTTTTATTCGTTACAGATGCTACTTTATCAATCTCTGGGCGATGTGAATAGCCTATATATACTCCAACTGATAAAATACCAAACGAAAGAATAATTGATGCTAAAATAGTACCGATAAGTTTATAATTAACTCTATTTATCTTTATTGGCTTTTTCAATACGTTAAATACATTATTTATTTTCATTATTTATATTATTACAAAATTATTAAATACTTACAAGTTCTAGTGCTGAAGGTGTATATTTATTTGCTGGATCCCATAACATCCAAGAAGTAAGATTGTTATCATATACAGCTTTCATTTCTTTTTGAATTAATTCTTTAGTATATACCGCCCCCATATCAAAATCTTGTAACCATGGGCGAATCTTATTCTTATCACCATTTACTTTTTCGGTTTTAGTTATTGCGCCTAAGATCGCACGATTTATAACTTCATATGGATATAAGCTTGGATTATTATATCCAGCATGGCCTGGTGGGTAGTGTGACGGATAAACCATAGGACAAAGAAAGTCAAAGTAAGGTAATGCTTTCTCCCATACCTGACCTATACCCATATCGGTTATTTCTTCAGTTGTCAGACCGAATAAGTCTGCAGAGATGGGTATATTCTTTTCTTTTTTAACTTTTGCTGATAAATATTTAAAAAACTTCTCCATATTATCTGCTCTTGTTTCCCCTTCTTTCAGATGATAATTTATGTCTTTTATATTACCGTCTGAAGGGTAACGAATGTAATCAAAATTTAATTCATCGAAGCCTTCTTCATATGCACCTTTTGCAACAGCAACGATATAATCATGCACTTCCTTTTTTGCTGGATCCATAAATGATAATCCTTTTCTATCTTTCCAAACTGTACCATCACTCTTCTTCGTTATTGACCACTCAGGATGTTTTTTGGTCATATATGGGTCTTGGAAAACAGATATACGACCAATAATATATATATTTTTTTTGTGAAGCATATCTGTTAGTACCCTAATATTTGGAATTCTTTTTTCAATACTTTTTTCATTTTGTACTGAGGTTACAGGCATATCAAAGCTTACTCTTCCTGTCGAATCTTTTACATCGATGACTATGGCATTAAGTTCTGTATCATCTATCATTTTAATGATAGGATCACGAAACTTTGCAGAACCAGCAACCCATGCTGAGATGTAGACTGCTTTGACAGTTTTTGGTGTTTCAACATGAGTTACGATGATAGGAGTAGGAATAATTTTGGTATCATCTCCTTGATTTATAGTAGGTACTTGGTTTAATTCTTCGGTAATAGTATTGGTTGATAAAAAGTTCTCATTATTATACTTCACTTCATTAATAAAAAATGGTTTTATTAATGGTAATAATGAATAAATAAACAACCCGCATATAAATAATGCGAGTATACTAATAATAAATAATTTAATAAATTTTTTATTTAACATACTTATTCATCAAAACAAAATAATAAACTTATAAAACTATCTTTTTTATTGAGAATCTTTATCATTTATATTATCTATAAATGACTTAATTTTATCATTATCTTTATTCAAACGAATACGTGCTTCGGTATAGAATAAATATGCTAGATATACGATGCAAATACCTGTAAGGACAAATAATATTTTTCTCCAATTTTCATAAAAACCTAAAAAAGGAAGTATAGCAACCCATACACCTATGATAAGTAACGTTCTTTCTTTTCTCATATGTTCATTATACCTCTTAGTTGTAATTTATCAAAATTTAATTTGTAGACATAGCTACTTATTTGGGTTCAACTATTACTACGAATTCCCCTCTTTGCTTGTCTTTATTTACAGTGAAATATTCTAAGACTTCACTCGGTGTCCCTTCTACGAATTGTTCAAATTGTTTGGTTATTTCTCTTCCTATTACTACTTTGAAATTAGGGGCATACTCTGATAGTGATGCTAAAGTTTTAAGTATTCTGTGTGTAGATTCATAAAATACCATTACCCTTTTACTATTTGCTATTTCTTTGAATAGTGTCTCTCTACCTTTTTTATGTGGTAGAAAACCTAAGAATACAAACTCAGCCGATGATACTCCACTAGCAGATAGTGCAGATACTAAAGCACTTGGTCCAGGGATAGGCACTATACTTATATCACTACCAAATTCTTTTTTTGCATTTGCGACAAGCATTACTCCGGGGTCAGATATACAAGGAGTGCCTGCATCTGATACTAAAGCCAAATCTTTACCTTCACTTAGCATTCTTATAATAACTGACTCTTTGCCTTCTGTTGTGTGAGCATTATAGCTCATAGTTTTAGTATGGATATCGTACTTATTGAGCAGTACTTTAGTAGTCCTTGTATCTTCACAAAGTATAGTATCTACTTCTCTAAGTATTCGAATAGCCCGAAAGGTTATATCTTCCAAGTTCCCTATCGGAGTAGCCACTATATATAAAGTTCCTATATCTTTTTGCATTTGAGTATTATAGCACAAAGTTTGAATAATATTATATGTAATTTTGGCCAAAATTTTGAAAATTTCAATATTAATGGTAATTTATAATAAATTGGTATTTTAATATTTTTTTCAAATTAATTTGTTAAATAGCTTTTGTCTCTATAGTATTTGGAAATAAAGGTTATTTAATAAATTAATTTAAAAATATAAACATCATGAAAGAATTAATAGATTATGTATCATGGGAGGATGAACTCTCATTTTTTGAGTATGAATTACTCAATAATATATTTATTATTATTAACCCACAGAAAGATCATAAATCTTTCTATCTTACGATAAATATATTATTTTTGGACAAAATATATTTACAAGGAGGAGGTTTTTACTCCGAATACCCACATTAATTTATTTTGTGGGTATTTTCTTGTAAAAAAGTCATTTTTCTGGTATTTTGTATTAGTATAAATGTATGTTTTGGCTATAACAATTTTGTAAAAAATTGTTCACCCGAACATTTTGAGTACAAAATGTTTTAGGGCCTTATCGTCTAACGGTTAGGACATCGGTTCGAAAGGTTGAGCTTGGATAAAGGTTCCAAGCGAAAGACCTGTGATTAGTTTTATATGAATGATAATGAAATATAAAACAGAACAGGTGTACTGCTTCTGTAAGAAGGTAAATTCCGGGGACGATTCATATTGCATCTGCTATAATTAAATAGTTTTAAGTTTGGCCTTATCGTCTAACGGTTAGGACATCGCCTTCTCAAGGCGGTAATCCGGGTTCGATTCCCGGTAGGGTCACAAATACTAAAATATCCTTATAATATAAGGATATTTTAGTATTTGTGACCCTAAGCAAAGTATCTTCATACTTTGCGTCCGGCGATTAGTAAATCGAACCGTGAGGAGAAGCGAAAGACTTTTCGTTCTCTGTTATTATACAGAGTGAAATACCTCATTCAGTAGAATGACCTACTGGGTGAAAGATGTAATCGTCGATAAGTGTAATCACGATCCCGGAAAGGTCACAAATGAAAATTCCGACTTAGGTCGGCTTTTTCATTTGCTACTTTAAGCTTTGTCTCTGCAGACAAAGCGTCGGGGAAATCAGAAGACGGAATCATATTTTTCTACTAAGAAAAATAAATGAGTCAGGGTCGTGAAAAATTATTTATGACGATAAATAATTTATTCCTGACCGAAAGTGTACTCACGATTCCCGGTAGGGTCACCATTAATTTAAAGTTGTATACTATATAGAGATTTGGTTCAAAATTTTAACTATTTATTGTCTGTAGGTACATTTTCAGTATTATTCTTTTTTGAAGATGTCTCATAAAAAATTATACTTATAATGCTCAAAATTATTTGAAGCACTACAAGACCCATAACTTCAACTATACCTCTGTAGTCTGTTCCACCATCATGATTACGTAAAAGTAATGGTGATACTATAAAGAAAATTATAATATTTGTAAAAAATACAAATGGATAAAAAATGGCACGTTGTTTAATTGAAAAAATTGGCTCCTCTTTATATTCCTCATTTATTTTTTGATTTTCCATACTTAATATT
>CAIOXR010000018.1 GCA_903862375.1 uncultured bacterium | reverse complement strand
GAACACATAAAAAATGTTAGAAAAAATATTTCAGATTTTAAAGAATTATGGCAAAATATAAAACCAAAAAAATAATTAAATAATATAAATCGGTTTCTCCTCTGCTTTACAGGGGAGCCATTTTTAAGTAAGATTAGACAAATACTTATGCCAAATATACAACAGCCCATAAATCTTCAAAAAGAAAACGAAGACCTAAAGAGCGAAATAAAAAAACTTAAATCCAGAAAACGATATGGCCTTGTTTGGGAACATAAAACAGAACAGGTTGCTGAGCTGTGTAAGACTAAACTTCCTGTCTTGACTGAAGACAGAGATAAGGAAATAAAAAATGATACAAATAAACCAGTCAACATCCTAATAGAAGGCGATAATTATCACGCACTTTCTGTTCTAAATTACACTCATAAGAACAAGGTTGACGTTATTTACATAGACCCACCGTATAATACTGGAGCTAAAGATTGGAAATACAACAACGATTATGTTGATAGAGAAGATACTTTTAGACACAGTAAGTGGATTTCCTTTATGCAAAAGAGGCTACTCTTAGCGAAGGGTTTACTTAGCAAAAATGGATTCATAATTTGTGCTATTGATGCAAATGAACTATGCTCCCTCGGTTTATTGTTGGACGAAATTTTCCAAGAAAAAAACCGAGTTGGCTTAGTTACAGTTTTGCACAATCCGAAAGGAAGAAACCAAGCAAGATTTTTCTCAGAAAATAGTGAATTTATGATTGTTTATGCACGAGATATAAACTTTAGTAATTTTAACGAAGTCGCTATCTCCGAAGATGTTCAATCATCTTTTGACCAAAGCGATGAGAACGGAAAATTTAGATACGAACCATTTATGCGGGCAAGGACAGTTTGGTCAAGAGAGAATAGACCAAAAAATTGGTATCCGATTTATGTTAGTAAGGACTTAATAACAATTACTTCTGAAAAGCACTCTGGATATTACGAAGTATATCCAATCACAAACAATGGAAAAGAAATGGCGTGGAAGAATGTTAAGGAAACATTTGACCAACTCAATACAGACGGCTATTTTTCAGCAATAAAAGAAGGGGCTAAGATTAGGATTTATCATAAATATAGAGAACAACAAGTTCTAAAAAATGTATGGTTGGAACAAAAATATCAATCAGAATTTCACGGAACAAATATATTAAAAGGAATACTTGGCAAAAATATATTTGATTATCCAAAATCTTTATACTTAGTTTTAGACATCCTTAAACTGACTACTAAAAGTGATTCTACCGTTCTTGATTTTTTTGCTGGTTCAGGCACAACTGGACACGCCGTTATGCTTTTAAATAAAGAGGATGGTGGTAATAGAAAATTTATTGTTTGCACTAATAATGAAAACGGCATTTGCGAGGATGTAACTTATCCTAGGCTTAAAAAAGTTATTGATGGCCATAAAGATTATTCCAAAATAACAAAGATACCGACAAATTTAAAATATTACAAAACTGATTTCGTTGATGCTGAGCAGACAGACCGAAATAAGAAAAAATTAGTAGACAAATCTACCGAGATACTTTGCCTGAAAGAGGATTGCTTTGAACAGGTCAAAACAGGACAGGGTTTCAAGATTTTTAAAGATAATAGAGGTAAATATTTAGGGGTAATCTATGATGATTCTGGCATCGAATTATTTAAAAAAGAAATCCAGAAACTAGATAAGAAAATAATTACTTACATATTTTCTCTTGATGATAGTGCCAGAGAGGAAGAATTTGAAGATATTAAAAAGCTAGTAGATTTAAAGCCGATACCAGCCGTTATTCTTAATGTTTATAAACAAATATTCAAATGATTAAACTAAAAGACTATCAAAAGCAGGCGGTAGATAACCTACATAGGAAGCTAGAAGCCTCCCTGAAGGCCACAGAAAGCGAGGTGGTGGTATTTCAAGCCCCAACTGGCTCAGGTAAGACTGTAATGGTGTCGGCTTTGTTAAAAGAGCTCGTAAGGGGTAGGAATGATGATAAGAAATTCGCTTTTGTTTGGGTATCGGTGAGAATGTTGCACGAACAGAGCAAGGAAAAATTGGAGTATTTTTACGAGGATGACCGAACTTTAAAATGCTCCTATTTTGAGGACTTAGAAGACCGAAAGATAGCCGAGAATGAAATCCTTTTTATAAACTGGCATAGTATAAATAAGAAAGATATAAACCTTTTTGTTAAGGAGAATGAAAAAGATAATAATCTAAGTAATATTATAAAAAATACCAAAGAAGATGGACGGACTATTATTTTAATAATTGATGAAAGCCACCATACTGCTGACTCGGATAAATCAAAAGAGCTTATAGAAATTATCAACCCAAAAATTACTTTGGAGGTTTCTGCTACTCCTCACCTAACTGATAAAGTCTCAGAGATTGAAAAGGTTCGTCTATCTGATGTTAAAGCCGAGGAGATGATTAAATCTGAAATATCTGTTAATCCAGAGTTTCTTAATATAGAGATTGGCACAAAAAGCTCTGACGAAATAGTGATTGAACAGGCACTAAAGAAGAGAGAGGAAACAGTAAAGATGTATAAAAAAGAGGGTTCAAAAATAAACCCCTTAATGCTTATCCAGCTTCCTAATGATAGCAAAACTTTGCTAAGCAAGAAGGAGGAAGTTATTAAGATTTTAGAAAAGAAAGGTATTACGGAAAAGAACGGGAAATTGGCGATATGGCTGTCTGAGGATAAATCCGATACTCTACCCGATATAGAGAAGGATAGTAGCGAGGTGGAAGTTTTGGTGTTTAAGCAAGCCATTGCTTTGGGCTGGGATTGCCCCAGAGCCTCAATTTTGGTGATATTCAGGGAATCCAAGAGCTTTACCTTCACAATCCAAACCATAGGCCGAATTATGCGTATGCCAGAGCTTAAATACTATACCAAAGAGCCTGAATTAAATGTTGGATATGTCTTTACGAACTTGCCTAATATAGAGATTACCGAGGAGTATGCCAAAGATTACATCACGGTTTATGAGGCCAAGAGGGATAACAAGCTATATAAAAATATCTCACTGCCCTCAATTTATCTGAAAAGGCAACGAGAAAGAACCCGTTTGTCTGGAGAATTTGTAAAAATATTTTTAAGGATTGCTGAAGCTAATAATCTTAAAAAAATAAAGCTCAAGCCTTCAAAGATTATCAATCCAATAATTGCTGATGGAATAATTACTGACATTGATAAATCAGGAGAGATAGAGCATAAAGGAACTCTTGATATAACTCTAGACGAAAAGGAATTACAGGATAGATTTGATAGATTCATAGTGCAAAACTGCACACCCTACGCTCCAGCCGATTCAAGCGACAGGATGAAGACAGCCCTTTATCAGTTTTTCAATGAAGAGTTTAAATTTGACAAATATGACCCTAAGGTTCAAAAGATAGTCTTGGGTAAAGAAAATGAACAACAGTTTAGGAATGTCCTTAATTTGGCTAAGGAAAAATACAAGAAGGAAGTGGTAGAAAAATTAAGTGAGAAAAGAGAACTTGAAGAAACCCCTAAATGGGAAGTGCCTATTTTTGTGAGTTATAACAGCCGATACCAAAAACAAGACCAGCCATTATCTATTATGAAGCCTTTTTACTCAGCAACCCAGAGCGAACCTGAAAGATTATTTATGGAACTTCTAAATGCTTCCAATAAAGTAAAGTGGTGGTTCAAAAACGGTGAATCTGAGGTAAAGTATTTTGGTATTCTAAGGTCTGATGACCGAGCCTTTTACCCGGACTTTATTATCCAATTCAAAGATGGGACTATCGGTATATTTGAAACGAAAAGTGGATTTACCGCAGGCGAAGATGCCAAAGAAAGAGCTGAGAGCTTACAAAGATATATCAAGAAACAAAATAAAGCTGGCCATAAAATAATTGGTGGTATAGCCATATATGTTAATGGAACTTGGCGATATAATAATAATGATAAATACAAATATAATCCAGATGATTTGTCTGATTGGAAAGTATTAGATTTTAATAAATTATAGAATTGCTTATTTGGAGTAAGTGTATTTGCTTTATTCACGCAGTAAATAGTCAAACTCTTTGTTATATTGAATACAATATGGGATAATTAAGTAGTGGTTTTATTATGATAATTCAGCAAAAAACTATGAAAAAGACCCCCTCTACACGTCAGATGAAATATGCTCAGGGACTCATGGAAGAGTCCAAAACAAAGCAACAAATAGCCCTTGATGCTGGTTATTCGCGTAGTTCTGCCCGTGTACCCAAATTAATCGAGAATAAGCAGGGTTTTAAGCTCGCTGTAGGCCAATTAGCTGGGGAGATTGGTAATGTTACAGGTAAACTAATGGCCGAATTACAGGTTCGAGATTTAAGTAAAATGGATGATAAGACCTTAATAAACTATCTTGAAGTAACGTCAAAAACTCAAGAGCGATTTGTTTCCATGATGTCGTAAAATATGCTAGGATTGTGATACAACTTAATATTTAGAGTAACCTAAACCTTTAGTAATAAAGGCATGGTGAAAGTAAGACCGTTGAAGATAAAAAACCCACCATGTGGGATTTGTCTTCAACGGCCATATCGGGAAACTGGTATGGAGGGCTTCGGTCCTCACTCACGTGGTGGGCTTTTTGTTGTTAAAATTATAAAACATATGAATATAAATGAAGAATTCATTCTTACATTAGCAAGAAACCAACAACTTCTAAGTATTGTAAAAGATTTTGATATATCGGAAGAATTAAAAGAAATGGTATTAAGAAATCAAGATATTATTGATAATTTTATAAATAATGTAGTTAAAATTGAACTGGATGTTTTATGCAAAACTTATGAAGAAATAGATAAGATTTACAAAGACGCTTCTGGTTTAAGTTTGTTCGAGAGTCTTCCTGAGGGACTTCGGGAAAGATTTGGTATAAAAGTATTTGAAAAATATAGTCATATGATGGCTGAATGTTTTAACAAAATAGTAACGAAAGAGGAACGAACTGACCTTCTTATCAATGATGAAGAAATTCGTAGACACGATATATGGTTAGAGAGAATAAAATATACAAGGAACAAAGAAGTTTTGGTTAATTTGAACAATTTATTATTTGAACTTATGATTCCTATACACAACGCACGTATTAGTGAACTTAGGGAAAAGAATGAAGAAAGATATCATAATGATGAAATGTTAAGGAAAAATGAAAGACAGAAAAAAGAAAAAATAATTTTATTAAGTTTTATAAAGCAAAATGAGAAATTCATTAATCTTTTTATTAAAGAAGTTAGAGATAAAGAAAATAAAAAAGATTCCCTTGGATTAAGTGATAAAACAGTATTTGATAAGGAAATTAATAATTTTCTTAATAAATTATCAAGACACAGTGGGTATAAATCAATTGAAGAAATAGAGGGTTATTATTTTGGATTCGAAGATAATTTTAGTAATGAGTTAAAAATAATGTATCAAAATAATTAAGATTAGAATAAATTAGTAACTAAAACTATATGGTTAGTTTTCTTAAGTATAAGAAGTTTTCTGAGACTGTAAAAAAGTCTTACGCTAAACATCCAAAAAAGTGGATTGAGAAAGGTTGTAGTGAGCCATCAAGTTATGTTAAATGGTATTTAGGATGGACTCCAGAAAAACATCTGGAGCTACTTGAGTTTATGTTATTAAAGAAAAGAAATACTGAAAGAACTGAAGAAGAGATAAAAAGTGATTGGAATAAGATTTGTGAGTTCATTAAAAACAATTTTAGTAAACAAGAAACAATAAATACTAAAGTGCCAATTAGTTTTATTAAGTCTTTGATATGGCTAAAAATACCAGGTTTTTATATAACAAATGATGACCTTATAGCCTCAATGGTTATAGAAGGCTATGTCTATAGAAAAGATATAAAAAATAGTAATGATGTTTATTTCAATGTTGAATAAAAAATGATTTTTTACTATAAAAATGCTAACCTATTTGAATGAAGACGTCCGGAACAATATATCTTTCCAAACCCAAAAATCCTCGAGATTTGAATATAAAATCCTTACAAAGTATGGAGCATTTAAAACCTTATATTATGTTTGTCTTAAATCCAAAATTTAAGGATGAAATAAGAGATATTAGAAATGATTTTGACATTGATTCTGATGAATTTGATAACTGGAATGAAGAAACTATTAAAAAATTTGAATTACTCCAAGAAAATAATAGCCTAGATATTAGAGTAGAAAAATTTAGGAAAAAAGCAAAATTATCAAAACGTTGGCAAGATTTTTTAATTCATTATGTAATAACTGGTGACGTACTTCCTTCATATGATATATATGGTCTAAGATTAGAAATACAAGAAACAGATGAGGAAGAAAAAGAATATCTACTTCATTTAACAGAAGAAACAACCTTGAAAGACATAATTATGGCTTGGCCACTAATTCAAAAGAACCTAAAGAAAAATAATAAAAGAAAGAAACCTTGGAAAAATTTTTGGAGAGATTATGATATTTATAAATGGGCCGATGAAGGAAAAACAGTAAATGAAATAGATGGATTAGTTATTAAAAAATACGGGAAAAGTCTGGACTATGGCAATATTGTAAAAATTGAATCTTCCTTTCGAAAAAAGGTTGGTATTTCTAAATTACCCAAGAAACATAAACTTAAAATGATTTCTTAAAAAATTACCAATAAGAAATTTCTTATTGGTTAGTGATAATCAATAAAACTCTATTATTCTGTGATAATAAATATCACAGTTTTTTATTTTGATATTTACGTCCGGGAGAATATCCGCTCATGAGGATTTAGGTCACCCGGACGTGGTCTAAGTCTTCAGAAGCGGATATTTTATTAGCTAAGTATAAATATATGTGTAAAAAAGAAGATAATTATTATAAAACAAACGATATTTCTTTAGCTACCACAATTTGCTATTTTGGTGGTCAAATTGAAAAAATAGATAAATCAACTCCACACAGAGCACTTTTTTTCATAAAAAAAGATGTTGGTTTGGATAATATAATTCAAGGTTTTCAATCACGTTCTCTACAGGTCGAACCATGGGCGTTTCTATTAAGTTATAAAAAAGTAAAAAATCAACTCTTTCCTAGAGTTAAGTAATTTTAATATGCAAATTAAAGACGAACAAATTATTAAATTTCAAATGTTATATAAAAAACACTTTGGAATATATATAACTAAAGGTGACGCCCTTGATAAAGGCATCAAGCTAATTCGTCTTGTTGAAATTGTACTTAAAAATAAGAATAAAAAAACTCCAATAAAAATATGAAAGAAAATAAATTAGAAATTTTAGAAGAAGCATCAAGATATATTGCTTTAGGTTTTTCCGTAATTCCACTTGGTTCAATAACTAAAGATGAGTTTGGAAAAAAAGTAATTGAATATCCAAAAGATGGTTGGAAAAAATATCAAGAGAATATTGTCTCACAAGAAGAAGTTTCTCAATGGGGTTGTGAAAATCTAGGCATTGTTACAGGCAAGGTCTCCAATCTTTTGGTTCTCGATACTGATTCATATAAACAAAATTACAATATAGAACTCTTTAAATCCTTTAATTTACCTATTACTCCAGTACAAGAAACTGCATCTGGTGGTAGACAATACTTTTTTAGGTTACCTAAGGATTTAATAATTAAAAACGCTGTTTGTATTGGCTCGAAAGACTCTGGAATTGATATTCGTGGAGATGGTGGAATGGTCATAGTGTCACCATCCACAACGCCCTACGGTCAATATAAGTGGATTTTAAGCCCTATAGATACTCCTTTGGCAGACATACCACCAAAACTATTAAAACTTCTTAATGGTGATTCGGGGAGTGAGTTAAAGGTTAGAAAAACATTACCAGAAATTGTTGGTCTCAAAGAAGGTGAGGGTAGAAATAATGCCATAGCTTCATTTATTGGCAAATTACTTGTTACAACAAATATAGATAATTGGGATAGGGAAGTCTGGCCGATGGTACAGGAAGTAAATCTAACTTATAAACCACCCCTACAAAATGATGAACTTCTCAGTACGTATAAATCGATAACAAAAATTGAAAGTGCACGAAGACTAAAATTAAATATTAAAAATGACAAAAAAATTGCAGTAGAAACTCTAAAATATATTTCGGCGATGTCTCATGCTGAACTTATTACACAGATTTTCCCATTAGCAAGATATACGCTTGAACCATTCTTTGAACAAGGAACTGTAAATATGATTTCAGCACCACCAAATGGATGGAAATCGTGGTTATTATTTTTATTTGCTGGACATATAGTTAATGGAACTTTAGTATTTGATAAATTTGCCACAGAGAAAGCCAATGTCATGATTGTAAACGAGGAAGATTCGGCACGTTTAATACAAGACAGACTGAAGCTTTTAAACATTATAGATATTTCTTTACCTATTTATTATCGCATTGCTCAAGGTTCAAAACTTACAAACAGTTTTGTTAATAGTTTGATAAATGAAGCAAAAGAGAAAAATATTGGTGTAATCATGTTTGATAGTTTACGAGCCATTCATGATTCTGAAGAAAATAGTAGTACAGAAATGCAAAAGGTTTTAGATTTATTAAAAATGATTGCTCGTGAAAATATCACAGTTATTTTTACTCACCATCATAGGAAAAAATCTCCATTTGGAAAAAATGACGATGCTGAGTCTTCACGTGGAACCTCAGCTATTAATGCTTCAATAAGCGGACATATATCACTTGAGGAGATTGAGAAAGAGGAAAAAAAATATTTAATAGTAAAACATTTAAAAAGTAAGGTTGGGGGAAAGCTTCCGCCTTTTGATATAGAAATTGTGACTGGTAAAAGTGTTAATTTTCTATATTCAGGAGAACACCAACCTAAAGAACAGGCATTAACTGAAGCAAAAACCGGAATTCTTTCAGAACTTCAAAATAGAGAGGAATTATTAGGTAGAAAAGATTTTGTATATTTGAAAATTGGAGGTACAACTACAATAAAAGAAGCTACGAAATCATTGGAAAAAGAAGGGAAAATAAAGATTACTTTAAGAAGAGATGCGGAAAGTGCCAGTCTTAAAATATTTAATGGTTCAGGTAAACCTAATGAAAAACTATATTCAATTAAGAAAGATGATGATTGGGGTGTATTTGATATTCTAGAGTCAGAGGATACATAATCTTGCTAGTTGCTGGTTACCTATCCATATAGGAATAACTAGCAACTAGCAGAGTATTAAAAACAATTATTCGTATCCACCTATTTTGTGGTGGATACACAAAAATTATAACATTATGCTGGTCAAAGGTCGTTTGCTAGGCAGAACTAGCAAAGAATATATTAAAAAAATAATAAATATGATATAATAGTAATGTACCCCAATTTTACAAGCCTTAATCCGAGGAGATTTTTATTGCCACGTTGCCATAAAGGGGCGGTTTGCCAATGTGGCTACTCTTCGGAGCAAGTGAATTGGGGTACCAGACCGTCCCTTTAGTGTATAAAAATATGAACAAAGAAATAAAAAAAACAATCAAATACTTCATCTATGCGAGAAAAAGTTCTGAATCTGAGGATAGGCAGATGGCATCTATTGATGACCAGATAAATGAGTTAAAAAAAATAGCAAAAGAAAATAATTTAAATGTTGTAGAAATTCTTTCTGAATCAAAATCAGCAAAGAATCCTGGAGGAAGAGTAGTGTTTAATAAAATGCTTGAGCGTATCCACAAAGGCGAAGCACAAGGAATTATTTGTTGGAAACTAAATCGTCTCGCACGCAATCCTGTCGACGGGGGAAATATAAGTTGGATGTTACAACAAGGTACCATTCAACATATTCAAACCTATGGTAGAAGTTATTACCCAACTGACAATGTATTAATGATGGCAGTGGAGCTTGGTATGGCGAATCAATTTGTAAGAGATTTGAGTGTAGACACGAAAAGAGGTTTAAGAGCTAAAGCAGAAAGAGGTTGGTATCCAGGACTTGCCACGCTTGGCTATATACATAACCAGTTTAAGCTTAAAGGTGAGAAAGAAATACTTAATGACCCAGAACGATTTTATTTGGTTCGTAAACTGTGGGACCTGATGCTTACAGGAAAATATTCTCCTAATAAGATTTGGGAAACAGCTAAAGACGACTGGAAGCTTACTAGTAGAAAGGGTAATAAGATAGCTCGTAATACAGTCTATAGAATCTTTAACGATACTTTTTACTATGGTGATTATGAATATCCTAAAGGAAGTGGTATATGGAAAACTGGAAATCACCAACCAATGATTACAAAGGAAGAGTTTAATAAGGTGCAATTTTTACTTGGTAATAAAGCAACTCAAAGACCAAAGACTTACGATTTTGCATTTAGAGGACCCATGACTTGTGGTGAATGTGGTGCTTTAATTACAGCTGAAAATAAAACTAAAAAACAAAAGAATGGTAATGTTCATACTTATGTTTATTATCATTGTACTGGAAGAAAAAAAATTAGTTGTTCACAAGGTTCTATTGAAGAAGCTGAACTACAAAAACAAATTTCTAATAAACTAAATGAAATTACATTACCTAATGATTTTTGTGAATGGGCACTGGATGTTCTTAAGACCAATAATATTGAAGAGGCTAATGGAAGAAACGAAATGATTAAAAGCCAACAAGCTGAATATAATAAAATTTTAAAGAAAATTGATAGTCTTGTTGAGATGCGTGCAAATAAAGAAATAACCGATGAAGAATTTGCTAAAGGCAAAAACACTTACACTGAAGAAAAACACAGGTTAGAAATGCTTATAAAAGATGTTGGATTAAGAGCTGATAACTGGTTAGATTTAGTTGATAAACAATTTGAGTTTGCAAAAACAGCCAAAGAAATTTTTGACAATACAATATCGCTTGAAGTGAAAAAAGATATCCTAATGTCTCTTGGTTCGAACCTCACACTGAAAGATAAAATAATCAATATTCACTTAGATAAACCATTATTACTCATAAAAGAAGCTTCTACTGAGGTAAAAGCTATGCACGAGATGTTCGAACCTCTTAAACAAGGCTCTAACAAAGAGGATATGAAGGTTTTGTACCTTCAAAATGCTATACTGCTCCGGAGACAGGGATCGAACCTGTGACCAATCGCTTAACAGGCGATTGCTCTACCGCTGAGCTACTCCGGAATATTCTTTTTTTAATTCTCGTATCTTCCTAATAGCTCTTATTGAGCAATCGCTGAATCAGGCGATCCTCTTACAGAGGCTGTACACCTTTCACATTTTGATTACAAAACGTTCAAGGTCTTGCGCGTTGGGTCCCAACCCTACGCTCACTCCACCGCTGAGCTACTCCGGAATATAACCAATTATTACGGAGTAGCTTATCTTAACCACTCCGGAATGCGAATAACATACTACCAAAAAAAATGTTAAAAGTGAAGCATTTTTTAAAATACGGTATAATCAAATTATGTATATAAAAGTAAAAGTTATGGTAGATGCTAAAAAAGAAAAGATTATAAAAAAATCTGAAGACCATTTTGATATATCTGTTAAAGAGCCAGCTGAAAAAAATTTAGCAAATAAAAGGGTAATAGAACTAGTACGAGATTATTTTAAAGTGTATAATCCTGTTAGAGGTAAGAAACTTTCAGTTTCTGCCACATCCACTTCGTTTGAATCTGGACCTCTAACGGGATATAATGGGGAAGTAAGAATTGTGAGTGGTCATCATTCACCAAGTAAGATTATTAGTTTAGATATATAAAAATAAATCATGAGACACAACATAAAAGCAACAGGTTTTGTAATGACTCCTGCGATTAAGGAATATGTAGAAAAAAGAGTAAATCATTTAGATAAGTTTGTTAATCAAAATCAAAAAGAATTGCCTATGTGCTATGTTGAGATCGGGAAAACCACAAATCATCACAAGACAGGAGACTTGTTTAGAGCAGAATTCACGCTTTATATTGGAAGTAAATCTTTAAGAGTTG
>CAIOXR010000017.1 GCA_903862375.1 uncultured bacterium | reverse complement strand
ATATAATTTTATCTTCTTTTTCTTGTCCATAACCTCTCAAAAACATTGTAACTGAAGCATAGAGTTTACCAATTAAATCTCCAAGGTCTTTCTGCTTTAATAGTATATCTTTACCCCAAGATACTTCTGCTTCAAAAAATTCAAGATCCATTTCTGTTTTAGCTTCAGTAACTTTTTTCCATCGGGCGTCATAAACTGCCCAGTTAATTTTTTGATTTTTAGTGAGGTCTTTGTTGTCTTCAAGTCCACTGTCTTTTAATGATTTTTCTATTTCTCCTGCTGAAATATATGGGTTTCTCACATACTTAATTGCTTCTCTTAACTTATATATAGATTTTAGACACCTTCTTGCTACTTCATAATTTGTTTTACCTTTCATTTGTTTTTTCCAAGCAGTCAAACCTATAATTGCTAAAATTATAGTGATGATAGCACCAATAGATAATATTATGTTATTAGATATACTAGCTATTTTACTAAAAATTTCTAGGGTCATACATTAGAGTGTTGAATTATATGAAGCTTTAATGATTTCAAAAATTAAGGCAATATCCATATCTTCTGTAAATTTAATTGCACCTAGATAACCCCATTTATTATTAGTCACATCTTTTACAAGATTATTAGTATCAATATCATATTTAGGCTCTCTTACAAGTATTTGTATTGAGTTCACTCTGAATTCAAAGCGAGTAAAACTTTTTGTTGTTCTGTATGTAATTCCACTTTTCTGTTCAGCAAATTCTTCAACATTCGGTAGTTGTAATAACATTTCTCTCATCTCATCAAACTTTTCCTTCAACTTATCGGAAGTTAAATTTAAATGATATTCTAGATTATAAATTTGCTCCTCTTCTTCATTTCCACCAACAACTTGTTTGATAGATTTTACTACTTCTGGATAAGGACTGTATTCATTCTCTATTTGTAAAATGTCATCTTCGTAAACATTATATGTTTTTAATTCTACATTCTGAATAGTACGAACAGCAGATTTAATATAGCGATTAAAACCTTGGGCTATAAGTATCACTCGTGGCTTATTCCATATAACTTCCATATCATTACCCAGTTTATTTTTAACAAGTAATTCAAAATGAGGTTTATTATTTTTAAGCCAATCAAGATAAAAAAGGCCTTGTGATAAAACATCGTCATTTTCTTTCCATTTATATTCAATAATCACAGGAGAACCATTTTCATCTATTCCTATCGTATCCATTCTTCCGTTTGGTATTTGATATTCTTTTGCTAGAAATTTTATACCTAGAAGGTCATAGAGATTATCATTTTCAGCAAAGAAATCACGAAGGGCAAATTCATTACCAAAACCATTCTGTTTTAGATTTAATTGGTGGGCTTTATTATTATTTATCTTATATATAGGCATATATTACAAGTATATCATATTACTAGTTAATTTTTAATCATAAAGATGATACAATATACCTATGTTGAATACAAAAGATGTTTTGCATAAGATTTTCAAAAATCCTGAACAGGATTTACTAATGTTTACTGATCCTATTTCTAAATTAAATATATATGAGAAAGAAACTGGAAAGTATTACCTGAAATCTATCTCAAAAAATGAAGAAGAAAAATTGATTTATAATGAAAAAACTAATAAATCTGCACCAGAAGAAATTGTAAGACAGTTGTATTTATTTGAATTAACAAAGAGATACAAATATCCTAAATCTCATATTGAAATTGAAAAAATTGTTCAATTCGGTCGTGAGAAGAATGACGCAAAGCGTGCAGACATAGTTATATATACAGATGATACTTGGCAGACAATTAAAATGATTGTTGAGGTTAAAGCACCCAATGAAACCAATGATATACAACAACTTAAATCATATTTAAATGCGGAGGGTTCTCCTATTGGAGTAGCTCTTAATGGTAAATATTCCCTTATTCTTTATCGTCCTTATCCAAAAGATTTTGATACGTTGGACGAGATACCAGCTTATGGAGAAAATGTAGAAGATGTTTTGCATAAAAAAAGAACCCTTGAAGACCTTAAAGAGCAAGATCTTAAAGTTATAATAAAAACACTTGAAGAATTAGTTTTAGCCAACTCTGGCTTTGATAGTTTTGATGAAATATTCAAATTGATATATGCAAAACTTTATGATGAGAAAGAAGCTCTTTCTCGCACAAATAAAGAAGTATCATTTAGAAAAAGTCCTACAGGGAAAGCAGAAGAGACCAAAAAAGTTATAGATGAATTATTTGAAGACGCAAAGAAAGAATGGCCTGACATCTTTGAAAAAACAGATATAATAAAGCTTTCTCCTGAACATCTTTCAATATGTGTTGGCGAACTCCAAGATGTAAAACTTTTTGACTCAAACCTTCGTATTATTGATGAGGCTTTTGAATATTTACTTCCTGATGTTGCAAAAGGAAAGAAAGGACAATACTTTACCCCTCGTGTTGTTATTGATATGTGTGTTCAAATGTTAAATCCTAAAAAGAAAGAATATGTAATAGATACTGCTTGTGGAAGTGCAGGTTTTCTGGTTCATACAATGCAATATGTTTGGAAATCTTTACCCACAAAGGAAGCACGAAAAGAATATGCTAGTAGATATTTGTTTGGAATAGATTTTGATGAAAAATCTACCAAAATAAGTAAGGCTGTAATGTTAATAGCAGGAGACGGAAGAAGTCATATTTATAAAACAACTTCTCTTGATACAAAAGAATGGCCAAGTAAGTTCAAGAGTGAATTAAAAGACCTTACTCTTATTAAAGAATTTGATAATCATACAAAAAATACTGACAATAGAGAAAGTTTAAAAGAATTAGAGTTTGATGTACTTCTTGCAAATCCTCCCTTCGCAGGAGAAGTTAAAGAAAAGCATTTACTTTCACAATTTGAACTTGGCAAAAATTCAAAAGGTAAAATGCAAAAGTCAGTAGAAAGACATTTGCTATTCATAGAAAGAAACCTTGATTTTGTTAAGGCTGGAGGAAGACTTGCTGTTGTATTGCCACAAGGTATCTTCAATAATACAAGTGAAGAATATATACGAAAATATATTATGAAAAAGGCTCGCATATTAGCTGTTGTGGGGCTTCACGGTAATTCATTTAAACCTCACACTCCAACAAAAACTTCCGTTATCTTTTTACAAAAATGGAATGATAATGAATTAGATGAGGGAGGCAATCCAAAAGTAAAAGATTATTCTATTTTCTTTGCTACACAAAAGCAATCATTCAAAGATAATAGTGGTGATTATATCTTTGAAAAAGATAAAAACGGCAGTCTTATAAAAGACAATAACAATAACCCAAAATATCTTTGTGATTTAGACGAAATTGCAGAAGCTTTTGTCACTTGGGGTAAAAAACAAGGATTAGTTTTTCTTAAATAATTTTTATGCAATTAAGTATTTCAGAAGTAAAATTGAGTGAATTAAATCTTGCTAATCGTATTGATGCTGAACATTATCAGCCTTATTTTTTGGACATTGTTAAATTGGTAAAAAGTAAGAAAAATAAAAAATTATCAGAATTAGTTTCTAAAAAGATTACGACAGGTCATACTCCCTCTATGAAAGAAGAAAGTTATTATGGTGGTGACGTAAAATTTATAAAAACTGATAATTTGAGAGAAAACCAAATAATAGAGAACTTCAATCATTACCTTTCTGACAAAGGAGCAAAAAAACTTAATAATTCTAGTTTAAAAAAAGATGACATTATTGTCACAATTATTGGAGCAACATTTGAGGTTGTAGGTCGTGTTGCGAGAATTTTTTCAGATTTGGGTAAAGCCTCAATTAACCAAAATATTGCACTTATACGACCAACTATAGCTTCTGGATATTTAGCGTCTTTTTTGATGAGTAAATATGGGAAACAGCAGTTTTATTATTTAAGTAGACAAACTGAACAAGTAAATTTAAATAATGTTGAAGTTGGTGATATTTTAGTTCCTTTACCTAGTGATAATTTTATAGATAAAATACATTTGTTACATAATGAAACGCATAATTTAATTACTCATTCAAAAAAGTTTTATGAAGATGCTGAAAATATATTACTTGAAGAGTTAGGTTTAAATAAATATAAACCAAATATCAATGGAATATCAACAAGAACTCTTTTGGATTGTCTTAAGGATAATCGTTTTGACGCAGAATATTGGCAACCAGAATATGATGAAATTATTAAAATAATAAATAATTATAAGTTTGGTGTAAGTGTTATAAATAATGAGTTTAGTCATATCAAAAACAATTTTAAACCAATAGAAAAACAGGAATATCAGTATATTGAAATTGGAGACGTAAATGTTTTTACTGGCGAGTTAAATAGTAATAAAATATTTGCAGAAGATTTACCAGCAAATGCCAAGATTATGTTTAATAAAAGACAACTAATAACATCAAAAGTTCGTCCAAACCGTGGAGCTACAGCTATATTAGATAATCACTATGGATATATAGGAAGTGGAGCTTTTGTAGTACTAGAAGAAAAGAAAAATATAAATCTTGAAACACTTATGGTTTATTTAAAATTAAAACCTATAAAAGAATTATTGTTAAGATATAATACGGGAACTTCTTACCCAACAATTACCGATAATGATATCCTTAAATTTCCCATACCTTTTGTTGATAAAAAAATTCAAAAAAAAATAAGTGAACTTGTGAATATGTCAGCGAAAGAAAGGGAGAAAGCCAAACTTTTACTTGAGAAAGTAAAAGTAGCAATTGAAATATTTATTGAGCAGGACGAGAAAGAAGCATTAAAAAATATTAAAGTAACTTAAAAACACTACATTAAGTAGTGTTTTTAAGTTTTATGATATAATGTCTTTACAACTTAATACGAGACCTAACCCCTAGAGATTTCTTTAGGATATGGTCAAAAGTCTGATCAGAGTAAAAAACCCATCATATGGGGTTGCTCTGATCAGCTATGTCGGGAAACTGACATAGGAGACGAAAGTCTCCACCTATGTGGTGGGTTTTTTGTTTTCAAAATCTCGCATAGGATTATCAACTAGTTATGAAATCTTATGGATAAATATCTTAAAAACTTAACACGCAAAGAAAACTTATCAAAAGATTTTGATATAGTTACCATTGTTTTAGGTTTAATAATTTTGATTGTTATGATTTATGTTTTTAAAAATACATCTTTCTTTGTAGGGCAATTAAAATGGTGGAAATATTTAATTATTATTCCTATGTTTCCAATTAGTATTATTCTAGGTATAGGTGTTCCATTTTCTTTAGGTAATTATATTAAACACAAACTTAAGAATTACGGAATGTTTGAAGATAAGGCTGATTTAATATCTATAATAGTTGTTTTTATTATTATCGGTATATTTTATTATTGGATACGTTAAATAATTTATGAAAAAAGAAACAATTACAATTTTAGGAGAGACCATATCAAAGGAGCACTTCCCAATACTTTGGAAATGGGCAAAGAGAGATCAAGAAGGTCTAGAAAGAAGAATACAGTCAGATTTAAGACCAAGTGAAAAAGTATCCACATTATTGGTTATGCTAGAATTAGATTTAGAGGAACAAGAATTAAAATAATATGTCAAAAAACAAATCAAAGATACCACATACGAAAACCACCAAGACTTTATCTC
Source organism: uncultured bacterium (assembly GCA_903862375.1). GTDB lineage: Bacteria > Patescibacteriota > Minisyncoccia > Phycocordibacterales > UBA9973 > UBA8515. The sequence continues at coordinate 5,094 of CAIOXR010000017.1, read as the reverse complement.
CCAAGGGTAAGGTTTTAGCGAGGAAGTTCCTAACAAGTCTGGGTAAGAAATAATATGTCTATCGTAAATAAGTACAAATGCAATAATAAAGAATGCACATTTAGAACTACTAGAGAGATGGGCTTTCCTGTATGGAAATCATCAGTCCCCGAAGAAGACGCTAATTTGTCATCAGTAGAGAAAAGGGAGAAATATCTGGCTGGGTATATAAATAGGCAGTATTGCACGGTTTGTGATACCTTAAGACCTTACTTACAAGGCTCTGGAACGTGCCTAATCTGCAATAGAGAGGACTTATACGTAGAAGATGGGACAATATGCCCTAAATGTAAAATATGCGTTATAAATGAAGTAGAGGGTGAAAGTATTCATCTCCAAATGAAGATAACTAGATCAACAATTCCACACACAGAAACTACTGAACAATTGACTCCTAAAGGAAAGACATTACTCAAAAAGTATCTAGAAAAGCTTGGGCTAAAATAACTATGCAATTGAGCAAGAAAGCAGTTGAAGACTTGCGAGTAGTTTTAATTCAGTCTTATGGAAAGGACTTTGAAGTTTTTTTGTCCAATGAAGAAGTAGAAGAAATTGGAAGTCTTTTACTTACCATATTGGCTGAAAGTCTAAAGATGAAGGTTTAAAAAATTACTGGTGGAAATAGGTGGTCTGTATAGCAATATATGTAGTAAAATCAAGGAAAACACTTAAAAATTACTGGTGGACTTTGGTGGTCTAGATAGGTATATAGATAGAAAATTATGGGGGGTATTGGGGGGTCTGATGAGAGTTATCTTGAATAAATTATTGAGGGTATTTGAGGGATTTAAAGATAAAATTACTGGAGGAAGTTGGAGGTTGTATTGTAAAATACTTATGCAAGTATATGGTCATAAAAGTTTCATAATTGCATATTTATTTTTTGTAAGCTATAATACAAGTATTCCAAGAAATATGGTAAGAAAGGCATAGACGACTGCAATTCAAGTGTTAAATGAGAACCTTAACTGGCTACATTTAATAGAGTAATAAGAATTACTCCCATAATTTACAACAAATAGAGCTAATTTTATTTGAGCTACGTTTTATCTCGCATATGTGAGGTTTAATGAAGGCTCATTTTTTTATTGTCTACATTTAAACTCCACTGCGAGAGACCGTATGGTCTCTACTAATTTAGAAACAAAAAATAAATCAGAAAGTCTGTCAGATAACTCTACTAGCTATAAACTAGAGGAGTTTATTAAAGATATAGGGACAGATGCACAAAATTATTCTCAAGAAGAAATTGAGGTTTTATATAATACCTCCGTAAAACTTTTCAATCGTTTATTTGATAAGTGGGGAAAAGAAAAATCCTCTTCAACAAAGTAAGATTTAAAATAAATATAAAAAAGTGCTAATATATAAATATGGTAGAACCTATTTATGTAATTGGATATGCAAGAGTATCAACTCCAAAACAAGCACAGACAGGAGAGAGTTTGGATGCTCAAGAAATTAAAATACGAAAGTATTGTTCAGATATGGGTTATTTATTATATCCTAATAACGAGGTTTTTAGAGAACCTTTTTCTGGTGGAGATTTATATCGTCCTAAATATAAAGAGATACTTGAATTATTGAAAACAAATAAAAGTAAAGTTAATATAAAATACTTTGTATTTTGGGATTTTGATAGACTAACTCGTGGTGGATTGATTGACTATAATCAAATATGGGCAGATTTATCAGTCTATGGAGTTGAGCCTAGAGATACAACACAAGTAATAAAAGAAGAAACTGACTTACTTGATGAGTTTGATTTTGGTTTTTCGTATCCGTGGGCAAAAAGAAGAAGTAGTGAAGAAGAGGAACGTACTAAAGCTGAAGACGCAAGAAAGATGAAGTTAAAAATACTTCAAACGCTAATAATCCCCGAAATAAGATTAACTTTGGATGGCTATCATATTGGACGATCAGACTATGGATTTAAAAATAAAGAAATTAGAGTTGATGGTAAAAAGAAATGCATTCAAGTCAGAGAACCTGACGAGGCTATTTATATAGAAAGACTCTACAAGCTCCGTTCAGAGGGCATTTTATCAGATAGAGATATTGCTGAAGACCTTAACGCAATGGGCTATAAAAGTAGGATAATGATTAAATGGAATAAAGATAAGACTAAAGAATTAGGAAGAATGGGTGGAAATAAACTTACAGAAAAACATTTACAAAGAATTATTCAAAGAACTGCTTATTGCGGAGTGCTTTGTGAAAAGTGGACAAGGAATGAACCAATAAAAGCAAAATATGATGGTCTTGTTTCTATTGATTTGTGGAATAAGGCTAATAGAGGAAAAGTATATCTTGAAGTAAATCCTGATAATTCCATTGAGTTGCTTAAAGATTTAAATCCTCACAGTAAAAGAAGAAAAAAATATAATCCAAACTTTCCATATAAAGGATTGTTGATGTGTGAAATATGTGGAAAAAAAATGAAGGCTAGTGCGACAACTGGTGAACACGGTGGTAAATATGGAGCTTACCACTGCGAAAGAAAACACCCACGAAATGCTTTCCCACAAAAAGAAGTTGAGGATGTTTGTAATAATTTTTTTGAAAACTTGAGATTTACTGATACTTTTTTGAATATATTTAATAAAACGGTTGATACCCAATTTAGAAAAAGAGAAGCTGAACTTTCAGAACATACAGTAAAGACAAATATAAATGTTGCAGAATTAGAAACAGAAAAATCTACTCTCATACGGTCTTTTCCTAGTGCTACATTGCCAGAAGTAAAGAAAGGTATTGAAGAAGAAATTACAAGAATACAAAAACAAATAGACCAAGCAAGATCACAAAGAGACAAGGTAGAACTAGAAGAAATGGATATTGTGAACTTTATTGGTTGGTGTAAAAATATAATGGAACGCCCATCAAAAATCCTTACAGATGTTACATCTGAACAAGAATTAGTGCATACTTCTTCTATCTTTTTTGATGAACCAGTAACCTACACTAAAATACTTAATGGAACTGCTAAATTAGCTTTAGTTTTCAGGTTATCTGAAGAGTTTAAGATAGATAAATCTGCGTTGGTGACCCTACCGGGAATCGAACCCGGATTACCGGCTTGAAAAGCCGATGTCCTAACCGTTAGACGATAAGGCCAAAAATAACTTAAATAGTATAACATTTTTTACTAAAAATACAAATTTTAATCAATTATATATTTATGATATAATTCGATTATGATAAAAAAACAAATTACATTAATAGTCTTAGATGGTTGGGGATATAGAGAAGATATGAAAGATAATGCTATAGAAGAAGCCCATAAACCTATCTTTGATAATTTGTGGGCGAACTCACCTCATACACTCCTAGAGGCTTCTGGGCCTGCTTTTGGACTTCCCTTAGGTCAGATAGGGAATAGTGAGCTTGGTCATATGACAATAGGTGCAGGAAGGATACTTTATCAAGATTTAGTAAGAATAAATAAATCGATAGAATCAGGAGATTTCAAAAATATTATTCCTTTTAATACATTATTTGAACATGTTAAGAAAAATGATTCTACTCTTCATATCGGTGGATTAGTTTCTCCTGGTGGTGTGCATAGTCACATATCGCACTTATTTGCATTTCTAAATATAGCTAAAGAGTATGGACTTAAGAAAATTGCAATTCATGTTTTTACAGATGGTAGAGACGTTCCTCCACAAAGTGCTTCATCGTACATAAAAGAGCTTGAAGATTATATAGAAAAGCTAGGAGTAGGAGAGATAGCTTCTGTGTCTGGACGTTTGTATGCTATGGATAGAGATAATCGTTTTGAAAGGTTGGATAAAGCACTTGAAGTAGTATTTTATGGTAGAGGAAATATTTGTAATATTAAACCATCTTTATATATTGAGAATTTGTACAAAGAAGGGAAACTAGATGAACAACTCGATCCTTTCGTTTGTCAGAATAAAGAAGGAGATACTTTTACACTAAATAAGAATGATGGATTTTTCTTATTTAATTTCCGTGCAGATCGAATGAGAATGATTACAGAGAAAATAATTGAAAAGTCTAAGACTGAGAATATTTGTTTGGTGACTATGACTTCATATAAAGATAATTATGATTGTTTGGTTGCTTTTCCACCTACTAGAATCATAGAAACTTTAGGAAAAATAATAAGTGATAATGGTATGACTCAAGCTCATATAGCAGAGACTGAGAAGTTTGCACATGCTACTTACTTTTTAAATTGTGGTGAAGAAAAGCCGTATAAAGGTGAAGAGCAGATACTCGTGCAAAGCCCAAAGGGTGTACTTACATATGATCTGGCTCCTAAAATGTCTGCCGGGCTAGTAGCAGATAAAGCAATAGAGCAAATAAATAAAGGTACTGATTTTATTTTTATAAATTTTGCAAATGCAGATATGGTAGGGCATACAGCAAATGTAGAGTCAATTATTGAGGCTATACAAGAGATAGATAAACAACTTGGAAGAGTACAAGAGACTGTAAATAAGAATAATGGTATACTTTGTGTGACAGCAGACCATGGGAATGCAGAGTTAAATATTGATCAGCAGACCGGAGAGAAGCATACTGCTCATACTGTAGATCCAGTTCCATTTATTTTGACAAATTTCCAAGCTAGTTTACACAAGGGTACCCTTGCAGATATAACTCCTACAATATTAAAAATACTTAATATTGATAAGCCGGTAGAAATGACAGGGGAGAGTTTGATTGATTAAGAATTTTTTTATAATTATGATTATTAGTCTTGATAAATATGGATATATTTACTATAATTAGATAGTTGATATTTTGGAAGTGTGGCTGAGAGGTTTAAGGCACCGCTTTCGAAAAGCGGCAGGGGTGAAAGCTCCTCGTGAGTTCAAATCTCACCACTTCCGCATGTTTTTTTTGAAAAATGAATTTTTGTGTGGTTGTATCGTTTTGGTAGATAACGAAGTGTTATGTTAAAGTAAGTATTGAAAATTAAATGTTAGTATATTTGCGCGGTTAGCTGTTTTGGTGGATAACGAAGTGTTATGTTAAAGTAAGTATTGAAAATTAAATGTTAGTATATTTGCGCGGTTAGCT
>CAIOXR010000016.1 GCA_903862375.1 uncultured bacterium | reverse complement strand
AGAATAATGAAAAAAATTATTAAATTCACGGACGCAGATTTTAAGAAAGTTGCTAATAATCTTTATGATTTATTGCTATCATATAGCAATTTGTTGGAGAAAAATGATTTATCACGAGATTCGATTAATTACCAAAAAAGATTGAATTTTGAAAGAAATTTTGTTTTGTCTGTAATAATAAGACTTAACAGATTACTTTTAGATTATCCTGAGGCAGTTATTCTATGGGATATTGATGGTGTTATCGGTCGTAACAATCAAAATGTTGACGATCGCTTAAATGTTGAGTTTGAAATCAGACCTTCATTACCATTATTATTTTTTAGAATAAAAGAAGTATACCCAAAGTGCATATTTGGTGTAATTACGAGTGGTACTCAAAAACATTTAGAAAAAGTAATCTTTAATGCTGATCTTCATTCAAGAAAAATTGATATTCAAAAATATTTTGATTCAAATTTTCTTTTTTCTGTTAACAGTATGTCAATTTCATATTTTGATGAAAATTACCCAGAGGAATATGATAAGTTTTTTCATGGTGATGAAATGAAATATGAAGGATTAAAAGGATATGCTAATAATTCAGGAACTAATATGGATAAAATTAAATCCATGAGAATTATAATGCTGGAAAAGCAATATCCAAATTCTAAAATTATTCCTATAGATGATTTGATTTACGCAGATTATTTAGATGGTATTACTATTAAAAACAATGAAGTTTATTATTCATTATTTACTTCAGTACTTAAATTTATTAAATTTTAGTCTATGAAAAAAATTTTGATTATTAGTTATGGTGGAACTATAGTTATGGTCGTTCGAAACAATGAAGTCGTGCCAGCTGAAAACGTTGAAGAGATACTCAATATGGTGCCACGCGTGAAAGAAATTGCAGATGTAGAGTTTGCAATTCTGTCTAATGTAGATAGCACGAATGTTGGTCCACATGATTGGACAAGGTTATCAAATTATATTGGTAAAAATATAGATGATTATGATGGCTTTGTAGTAACTCATGGTACTAACACAATGGCATATACTGCTTCTGCCTTATCTTTAGCTCTTGGCCCTGGTTTGAAAAAACCGGTTATTATTACAGGATCACAGTTACCATTAACATCTTATGGTAATGATGCTCATAATAATTTAGAATATTCAGTAAAGACAGTTTTAAAAGCAATTGAAGAAAATATTGCTCAAGTTATGATTGTTTTTAGTGATGTAATATTGAGTGGTTGTAGGTCTGTAAAAGTGAGCGAAGATAATTTTAGGGCTTTTGATTCCCCAGCATTTCCTCATATTGGGAAAATATCTGCACGGGGGTTCAGTTTAATCAGTATGCAAAATTAGCAAATTCTGAAATTAAGTTTAAAGTTCGTGCACATTTTCAAGAAGGAATTTTAACTGTTGATCTTGTCCCTGGACAATTACCAGACTTAATTGAACCAATATTAAGTTCAGGTAGATGTAAAGGGGTTATTCTAAAATCTCACGGAGCAGGCTCTGTTCCGAATATTGGATCTTTCTCATTTATCGATTTAATTAAAAAATCGGTAAATGAATACACTGTTCCTGTTATAGTTTCAACAAAATTTCTTGGTGGTAATGCCCACAAAGAAACAAATGATCAGCCAGCAATTGAAGCAATTAGAGCTGGTGCAATTATAGCCGGAAACACGACGGACGTAATGACAGAAGTGAAACTTATGTGGCTATTAGCGCAGGGATATAGAGAAGAATTAGATAAATATTTTCGTATGGATTTAGTTGGCGAGGTGGATTCATTTTAGTTTAGATAAATTTAGTAAAAAATAAAGCCCTTACAGATTAATTTTGTAAGGGTTTTAATATATCTTTTCCCTTTCTATTTCTTTTAAAATAATGTAAAGTAATAACTTATATGGCTAGTAATGAAGTAGTAATACGATTTGAAAAGGTTTCATTTGAATACGGGCACAATAAACCAATACTTGATACTGTAGATTTTTCTGTACGTCGCGGAATGAAGGTTACAATCATGGGTCAGAACGGTGCTGGGAAAAGTACACTTTTCTCACTTATTACTGGAGAGAGACTTCCAGAAGAAGGGCAGATCAACTTAGCACAAAGGACAACCATCGCTTTATCTCGTCAGGTGATACCTCGAGACGAACTTGATCTGACTGTACGTGAATTTTTCCTAAAATGTTTTAAAGATAAAGTTTACGATATTGATCCTCGTATTGATGATGTTTTAGAAATTGTAAATCTGAAAGGACACGATAAGGTTCACGAAAGAATTGTCAGATCATTCTCTGGAGGTCAGCAAGCACGCCTCTTGCTTGCTTCTGCTTTAATACAAGAGCCAGATATCCTACTACTAGACGAGCCGACAAATAATTTAGATAAAGAAGGTATTGAACATCTGACAGACTTTTTAGTGAAATACAAAAAGACAGTGATAGTTATTTCTCACGATGCACACTTTTTGAATTCTTTTACTGATGCAGTTTTATATTTGGATATATATACTAAGAAGATAGAGCAATATGTTGGAAACTATACAGATGTAAGAGACCAGATAACTGCTCGGATGGAGCGAGAGAATAGAAAAAATGCACTTCTTTCAAAAGAAATACAAGCGAAGAAAGATCAAGCGAATGCTTTCGCAAAGAAAGGAGGAGGTCTTCGTCTTGTTGCAAAGAGGATGCGAGAACTTGCAGAAGATTTAGAAGAGGAAAAAGTAGACGTAAGAAAAGAAGATAAAACTATAAGGAATTTCGTAATCCCATCTCAAGATGATTACATAGGAGATATTATAAACTTCACTTCTGCTTCAATTTTTAAAAATGGAAAAGTTAAGAAAATAAAAGTAAATATAAAACTTCGCAAGAATAAGCATTTACTCCTTTCAGGTCCCAATGGTATAGGTAAAAGTACTTTACTTGAGCTTATAGCGAAAGGAGAGGCTGAAGGTATAACTATATCAAAAGAAGTACGAGTAGGGTACTATAGACAGGATTTCTCAACTCTTGATTTTAATGATACTGTTTTTGAATCTCTCGCTGATACTATGCGAAAAGTAAGTGGAAAAGTTCATGAAGAAAGTATCAGAGCTACTGCTGCAAGTTTCCTAATCACTGGTGATATGGTTCACACTCAGATAGGTAGCTTATCTGAAGGACAGAAGGGCCTTGTTGCTTTTGCAACTCTAGTACTTACTCGTCCAGGACTTCTTATACTAGATGAGCCGACAAATCATATTAACTTTCGACATTTGCCAGTCATTGCTAAAGCACTAAGTGACTATCAAGGTGCTATGATCCTCGTATCTCACGTGCCTGACTTCGTAGAGAAAATTCGTATAGATGAAATTCTAGATTTAGATAAATAAAGTTTAATAATTTATATATTTTATGATATAATAATTCTGATAAATTATTATATTATGATGCATTCACAAAAAATATTTAAAATCTTTTCCTTGTTTATTTTTCTAGTTATTTGTGTTACAACTTTTATATATCCATCTAAAAATACAAAAGCAAGTAATATAAAAACTATTACAATTACTTTCGCTACTACTCCTACCTTTTCTACAGTTTCCAAAGCTCCCTTAAAATATAATAAAGATTTTGCTTGGAGTTATTCTTTTGATGATGGTATCATTCGAGGTTATGATACAGCATTCAAATATATGAATGGTGGTTATTCTGATTATATAGGTCAGTATTTTGGAGGTTTGTATTTTACAGATGGTGCTGGGAATAATGTCCCATTCCGTGGTGGTTATGCTTTTTACTCTAGAAATTCTACTTATTCTGATATACATGTGAATACTCCAAGTTATACCAGTTGGACACAACTTCAAGATACAGTTGATAATGGTTGGAATGTATTTAATCATGGTTACACTTCAGCTAGTATCGACCCTAAAGATCCTAATTATGTTTTTTATACAAATGATCCGGGAGGACACGCAACAGGTGTTCTTGATTATGCTTATGAATTAACACAAAATAATGTTGATGTAGCTTCACATATAAGTCTGAAGAATAATAATGGGACAGTGACAGGCCCACTTAATATTTCTCATGTTATATTACCCAACGGTGACGATAATTATATTCAACCTGCTTTTAATAATGGTTTTAAGGGTGTGTATGCTCAGAGCCCGGTCTTTCCTTTTGATAGTACGACTGTGACTGCTCCAGATTTTACAAATGTTACTAATTTTATAAGTAGTAATCGTCATGTTATGCCTAGATGGTTTGATTATGATACTAGATATATGTCAGGAGGTTCTAACCCAGGTGAGCTTCTTAATCACGTAGATGAACTTGCAACAATGAGTACAGGACCAAATAAATATTGGGCACAAGAATTTACTCACCAGATTACTACAAGTACTTATTTACCTGATGCAAATGGTGGTATGACTTGGAATACATGGAAAAGCCTAATGGATCATGTAGAGAATACTTATGGGCGTTTCGGTAATGATAAGGCTTGGGTGGCTGGTGCTGAAGAAGTTTATAATTATATGATGGTGAAGCAGAATACGACACTAGTACAGAATCTAGTAGGGAATCAATTAACAGTAGATATAGATGTTACGAATGTACCAGCGAATCTTACGACTTATGCATTGTCATTACTTGTGACTGCAGATGCTACTATAAGTAGTATAGATTATGGTTCTAGTTTTACTTATCATACAGATAATAAAACTACAGGACTTATAAATCTTGATTGGGGAGTTAATTCATACTCAAAGAATGATATCACTAGAGTTGATACATTGGTAACAACTGCTGAGTCTAGTAAAAGAAAATCAGATGTTGATATGGCAAAAAATTATGTGAACTTACTTCCTTCTGGAACTACTAAAACTAATTATACTAATAGACTCAATGCAATAGTTATACCTCTTAGGACTTGGTATGTTAAAGTTCGAGGGGGTATAACTTCAGCAATAAATTGTTATTCTACTAGTACTACTACATACACTCCATCTGTATATAATTGGAATACTTTTTATGTTGGGAAGAATTCTTTAATTTGTAGTGATTTAACAAATCTAAAAGATTCTGATAATCAAAGTTCAAGTATGTCGTTATCAAATACTGCTGCTTTTGATGGTGGATTACAGTCTAATCCTACTGGTAATAATTCTGGAATATATCCTGATGCTGTTTTAGATAGTAGTCCAAATATATATAAAGGTGCTGCAACTCCTGCTAAAATTAAAATTTACGGATTAGAAAATACTAAAACTTATAATATTAAATTATTTGGTTATACTTCTGCAGGTGTAAATAATAATACTAAAGATAATACATCTTATACAATAGGATCAATAACTAAAAATTTAATGGTTGCAGGTAATATATCAAATACAGTTGAATTTACAGATATTTTACCTACGAGTGGAGAGATAGAAGTATCTATAGTTCCTCAAAATCCAGCATGGGGTTATGGAATGCTTAATGCAATGGAAATTAAAGAGAATATTTTAGCAGCACCAAGTTCATTATCCTATACAACACCAAATACTTATATTAAGAATGATGTTATAGCTTCACTTCCTCCAAGTATTACAGGTCAGGGTGTGACTTACTCTGTCTCCCCATCTTTACCTGTAGGGCTTTCTCTTAATATTTCCACTGGTGTAATTTCTGGTACTCCTACTGTTACTACTTCACTATCAAATTATGTAGTTACTGCTACGAATACGGGAGGTAGTATATCTTTTGGAATTATTATGACTGTAAATGATATTGCTCCATCATCTCTCTCGTATTCAACACCGAAAATATTTACTCGTAATTCGTCTATCATTCCACTTTCTTCAACAGTTACAGGAGAGAGTATTATTTATTCCGTCTCTCCCGCACTTCCTTCCGGACTTTCTCTAGATACTTCTACCGGAGTAATTAGTGGAACACCAACAGCAATTACTTCACTTGCTACATATACAGTAACTGCGACAAACACAGGAGGAAATACAACTTTTGATATTGTGATTACTGTAAATGATATCGCTCCATCAACTCTTTCATATACATCACCAAATACATTTACTAAAAATTCTGCAATCACTCAACTTTCTCCTACAGTCACAGGCTCAGTTACTTCATACTCTCTTTCAACGATACTACCCGCAGGACTTTCACTAGATACTTCTACCGGAGTAATTAGTGGAACTCCAACAGCAGTTACAGATATCGGAACTTATACTATTATCGCTACTAACTCTGGAGGAAGTATTACCTTTGGTGTTGTGATTACGGTGAGGGATGTAGTAGTGGAAGAAATACCAGGTACATATATGAAATATTCGACTACTTCAATGCCTGCTAATTGTTCTAATGGATCATTATATTTAGATACTATCTCATTTGCTGGATCTACTAGAATATATATTCGTGTTTGTAAGAATTCAGATAATTCATCCGTTTCAACTTTTGAATTTGTAACTCCTGTCAATAATAATACAAACTCAGGTGGTGGAGGATGGGGGAGTAGTGGAGGATATTACATACCTCCAGCAAATAATTCTTCATCAGTTTCTAAATCTTCATCTACAATTCTTTCATATGCAACAACAACCCCAATTGAAACATCAAAAATAGAAGTATCATTAATTCAAAAAATTAAAAAAGATTTAGAAATTGGTATGAGGAATAAAGATGTTAAAACATTACAACAATTTTTAATAGATCAGAATAAAGGTCCAATTGCAAAGAAGCTATCTGTAAATGGAACTTCTACATATTTTGGTAAATTAACTAAAGATGCGCTCATAGAATGGCAAAAAGATAATAAAATATATCCTGCAAGTGGGAACTTTGGTAGTAAAACAAGGACTAAGATAAAAGCTTTGGGTTTATAAGATTATTTTCTGGTGTTAATACAACCATTGACAAATACCATAAAGTAGTATTATAATGCGAATATTATGAAAAAAATAACAATTTCGTTTTTTGTTTTAGGGTTTATTTTTGTTTCAAGTTTAATTGTTAATCCAATTAAAACGGAAGCATATGGAGGAAATTATAATAGTTATGGTAAAAATAGCAGTTATGGAAATAGTAACAGTTATGGGAATTATAACAATTATGGCAATAGTAACAGTTATGGGAATTATAACAATTATGGCAATAGTAATAGTTATGGTAATTATAATACTTATGGAAACTATAATCTAAACAACTATAAATCAAATTATGGTTATAGTGTTTATGATTACAGTGGTTATAATACTAATTATAATGGTTATAATTATTATGGTGGAGGTTATGGTAACTATAACAGTGGAAAAAATAGTCAAAATATGTATTCTCCTTGTTATTCTTATACTTGTAGATAATTATACAATATTTATTAAAATTCCCCCGAAAGCGAAGCTTTCGGGGGAATTTTAATCTTCTAGTTGCGGTCTTTCTATTGTTTGAGTTTCTATACTTAGTACTTCTCCAGTTATCCTCATCACATCTTTATCTATCTTTCTAAATTCATGATTAGATTTATTAAAATGATTGACGGTTGTCTCAAGTGCATTACCTAGCTTTTGATGCATTTCTTCATAAGTCCTTAAGTGTTTTCCTAGCTCACTTACTCTTTTGACTATATCTTTCGCACTTTCTTCTATTTGCATAGCCTTAAGACCCTGAAGAACTGTTTGCAAATAAGCTAAGAATGAAGTAGGAGAAACGATTATAACTTTATATTTACTTGCAGCTCTTTGTATAAGATTCTCAGTATCTTCATTTATTGCACCTATTTTATTTATAAGTAAGTCATAGTATATGGCTTCATGAGGGATGAACATAAAAGCGAAGTCCATAGTACCCTTGTCGGGTTGTATATATTTAGAAGTCTCTACTATTCTATTCTTAAGGTCATTTACGAAAACTTTTTCTAATCTTTCTTTCTCTATTTTATCATTCGTCTCTGAGATGCGATTGTAATTCTCAAGAGAAAACTTTGAGTCGATAGGAATTACTTTATCTTTTACAAAAACTGCCGCATCAACTATTGTCCCATCTGGGAAAGGGTATTGCATTTGGTAGCTTCCAGGGGGCATTATATTCTTAAGAAGTGTCTCAAGATAATACTCTCCAAGAATACCTCTTTGTTTTGGATTTTTAAGTATATCTTGTAAATTCTGAAGTTGGTCTGCAAAAGAGACAACTTGCTTATTGGTCTCATCGAGTCTTGTAATCTTCTCTGTGATGTCAGCAATAATTCTAGAAGTTTCAGATGACTGAAAGCGCATAGTCTGGTTTATTTCTTTTTGAGATTCACCGAGCTTACTATCGATAGTCCTAGATAATTCATTTATCTGATTGAGTAATAGTTGTACTGAGTTGTCAGCTTTTTCTTCCGGTTTCTTTTTTGAGATAAAAACTATCCCAATAATTATACCGATAATGATAATAATAAGTAGAATTATAATTAAAGTTTGCATATATGTATTATACTAATTTCCCTAAATAATGTTTAAGTGTGTAAATCCAGTCTTCTTCATTGTCAGGATTCATTTCTTTCTGTGTGAGCATCCAGTCTAGATAATTCCTATCAATCCTAGCTACCTCTTCGACTGTTTTTCCATTATGCTTGCCAAAGTTAAAGACATTCATAAGTGAAGGCTTTGAAGATATTTTTATCATTCTTTCTATTGCTTCGCTTTCATCTATATTTTCTTCTTTCATTATTTTGGCTAAAAGTCTCTCAAAAAGTTTTTCTAATACTAATACATCACCCAAAGCATCATGTGCTTCTGCTTCTATTTCTATGTCTAGGTAGTATCTTAAGTATTGAAGTTTGTATTGAGGGATAATGTTTTCTTTATCTAAGTACCGAGCAACTCTTAATGTGCAAATATAATTGGCAGGGAATATATCTTCTTTATTTATTATTGCCAAATCAAACTTTGCATTGTGAGCAACAACGACAGAATTATGATCTTCAAATAAAAGCTTTATATCGTCGTAATTAGTACTTTTTTTGAATGATGGTTTACCAGCCACCATTTTATTCGTAATATGGGTTATAGCACTTGCCTCAGGGGGTATAGGAATACTAGGATTAAATAATTCATTGAATGTCATGTCGGTAGTTTTATAAGCTAACTGACAAACGAAATCCTTTTTAGGCTCGTTACCAGTTGTTTCGGTATCAAAAAATATAATTTTTTTCATATACTAGTATTCTATCATAAATTTGATATAATATAAGTATGTTATTACACGAACAAATAAAGGGAAATATTAAAGAAGCGATGAAGGCAAGAGATGTCGTACGATTGGAAGTTATGAGGGGACTCTTAACTGCTTTTACGAATGAGCTTGTAGCTACGAGCCGTACCCCTCAAGATATGCTTACTGATGAAGAAGCTATCAAGGTTATTACAAGAGCTTCAAAGCAAAGGAAGGATTCTATAGAGCAGTTTACCAAAGGAGGTCGTATGGATTTAGTGGATGTAGAGACAGATCAGCTTAAAATTATAGAAGAATTTTTGCCAAAGCTTATGGAAGAAAGTGAGATAGAAAAATTAGTTAGAGATTATAAAATGCTTTTAGGTATTAAAGATGGAGATATTTCTAAGAAAAATTTATTGATTTCATATGTTATGAAAGAATTAAAAGGCAAAGCTGATGGGAATTTGGTAAAAGAGGTAGTTGATAGATTATTTATCTAATTAAATAAATGAAAATTATTATACACTGGATCATAATATCTATTTCTGTTCTTGTTGCTACAAGGTTTATTTCAGGTATAAATGTTTATCCTACATGGGTTGTACTTATAGTTGGGGCGTGTTTAACATTATTTAATATGTTTATTAAACCAATAGTAAGTATTCTTACTCTTCCGATAAATATTGTGACACTCGGACTATTCTCTTTAGTTTTGAATGGATTATTATTCTGGTATTTGGGAAGTGTCATAAAGGGTTTTAGCGTTGCTACATTCTCATCTGCTTTCTTTGGTGCTATTCTTGTGTCTATTATAAATTGGATTTTGAGAAGAATATTTCATTTTGATTTATAATTTTTATGGAGCATATTTCAATTGGAACTATTAGACATTTTATAGAGATTCATGCAATTATAGTTTACTTAGTAATTTTTTTAGGAGTCATTATTGAAGGCGAGATTGTAGTTATATTTGCAGGAATATTTTCATATTTAGGGTCTTTAAATTTATTCGTATCATTAATTTCAATTTTGTTTGGTGGTGCTGCTAAATCGATAATTGGATATACTATTGGTTTTTATTTGAATAAGTACCATTCACATAGACCATTTATAAATAAGATTGAAAGAAGGGTTTCATATTTTCTTCCAAATTTTAAAGTTAAACCATTTTGGTCAATATTTATATCTAGATTTTTTATACTTGGGATAAGTTGGTTTACTATTATTTTTTCTGGTTATAAAAATATTTCTTTACGAATATATGTAAAAGCAGAAAGTTATTCTCTGTTTGTTTGGTCTGTGGTAGTTCTACTTTTAGGATATACATTTGGTTATACAGCTCTTTCATATAGTAGAGATGTAAGAAATATTTTACTTATGATTCTTGTGTTTTTTATCACATACTTTGTATTAGAGAAAATCGTTGCATTTGTGGTAGAATTATTTAATGTTAAAGAATTTGATGAATATAAAGAATAATTATTAATTTTAAATAAAATATGTCATTTTATAATAAAAAGAAAGTTTGTGTCACTCATAATGGGACTTTTCATGCCGATGATCTTTTTGCTACGGCTGTACTTTCATTACTTAATAATGGTAATATTAAAATAGTTCGGACTCGCGATAAACGGATAATAGAGGAAGGAGATTATGTGTATGATGTTGGCGGTGAATATGATCCAGAAAAAGATTTGTTTGATCATCATCAAAGAGATGGAGCTGGAACAAGAACCAATGGCATACCTTATTCTTCTTTTGGTTTAGTTTGGGATAAATATGGAGAAGATATTTGTGGCAATCATGAGATTGCAGAAAGAATTGATCAGAAGATAGTTTCGCCGATTGATGCTGTTGATAATGGATTTGATATTTCAAAACCAGTTATTAGAGGTGTAATTCCATATTATGCTGATCAAGTTTTTTTAAATAATATTCCAACATGGGAAGAAGATAATAAGGATATTGATAAAATATTTGAAGAACAGGTTTCAAAAGTTTGTACTCTTCTTAAAAGAGAAATAGAAGTTGCGAAAGCTGACATAGAAGCTAAAAATATAATTATGGAAGTGTATGAAAATACTTTAGACAAGAGAATTATTATAATTGAGAATGATTTTCCTCGATATTTATTTCAGAGGATATTATCAGTATTACCTGAACCTATGTATTTAGTTTATCCAAGCTCTCATAGTACGATATGGAAAGCAGAAGCTATAAGTATATCTCCTGACACTATGGATAGTCGTAAGCAATTTCCTGGTTCATGGAGAGGTTTTATGGAAGGAGACGAAAGATTAAAAAGTATTACTGGTGTTTCTGATGCGATTTTTTGCCATAGAGGTGGTTTTCTTATTCTTTCTTTGTCTAAAGAAGGAGCGATAGAACTTGCTCAAAAAGCATTATTAGCGTAAGTTATTAGTAGGAAGAGTTAAAAATTTTAATAGCTCTTCTCGGAGGTCCAGATATTTTTCTGCTGAAAAATTCTTCATTGCTCGGCTCTCGACAGCCTTGCGCATGCCCTCTTTAAAGACTATTTAAATTTTTAACTATATTATATGTTTATCGATGAAATAAAATTTTTTGCAAAAGCTGGCCGTGGCGGAGACGGGGTTGTTCGATGGCGTCGAGAGAAGTTTATAGACAAAGGCGGTCCAAATGGTGGTGACGGTGGACGAGGTGGAAGTGTGTATGCTATAGCAGTTTTAGATGTGCATATACTTTCTCGTTATAAACACAAGAAGGAATTCCGTGGTAATGATGGTGAAGAAGGCGCTGGAGGAAGTCGTCATGGTAAGAATGGAGAGGATTTGTATATAGAGTTACCTATGGGTTCAGTTATCACCAATGCTGAAAGTGGTGCTTCTGTTTCCTTAGAAACTTTAGGACAAAAAGAATTGCTTCTTAAAGGTGGAGTAGGTGGCTATGGAAATGAACAATTTAAAACTTCTACTAATACTACTCCGACGATGGCAACAAAAGGGAAGACAGGAGAAGAAGGTAATTTTAAAATAGAATTACATCTTTTTGCTGAGATCGGATTGATAGGATTGCCGAATGCTGGGAAGTCTTCATTACTTAATGCAATTACAAACGCTGATGCAAAGATTGGAAGCTATCAATTCACAACTCTAGATCCAAATCTTGGAGATTTCTATGGACATATTATTGCTGATATACCTGGGCTTATAGAAGGAGCAAGTCAGGGCAAAGGACTCGGTATTAAATTCTTAAGACATATAAAAAGGACAAGAATGCTTGCTCACTTAGTATCACTTGAGAATGAGAATCCAATGAAAGTTTACAAACAGATACGTAAAGAGTTGGGTGCTTATGATAAAGAATTACTTGAGAAAAAGGAAGTCATAATACTTACAAAGACTGATATCATGAATGATGATAAAAAGTTGGATAAAATTAAAAAAGAATTTGAAAAAATTGGAAATACAGTTTTCACTTTATCTTTGTATGAAGATAAGTCTATAAAGAAACTAATAGATGGATTAGTGAAGATGTTGAGGAACTATTAATTTTATTAGTGTGAGGGATCGTGAGTACACTTTCGGTCACAAGTATTTTCTTACTAAAAAATCTCGCGACCCCGACTACCTATTAGGGAATCTTTCTCTACCCAGTAGGTGATTTTACTAAATCACGATTACAGTATACCTTTTCGTTTCGGTTAACACCGAAAAACGAAAAGCTTTTCGCTTCCCTCACGCAAGACAAGAAGTTGTCTTGCTACGGGGCACAAAAAAATAAAACCTTGTCTTTCAATAGGTTTTATTTTTTTTGTGCCCCGTGAGGGAATCGAACCCCCGACCATCTCCTTAAGAGGGAGCTGCTCTACCAGCTGAGCTAACAGGGCATATTTGATTTTAAAAACTAAACAATATATCGTGCCGTGTATTCTGTTATCTACCAAAACAGCTAACAGGGCATATTTGATTTTAAAAACTAAACAATATATCGTGCCGTGTATTCTGTTACCTACCAAAATACTTAACATTGCATATTTATT